>DASVLN010000028.1:0-3006 GCA_036384855.1 Burkholderiaceae bacterium
GGGGTCGCTCGCCGCGTGGCGAGACAGCGTCGCCGACGACAGCCCGCTGCGCCGCCGCTACCAGACCGCGCTGCTGCAACAGGCGACCCAGGTGCTCACGTCCTGCCTGCACGTGCAGGCGCTCGCGGCCAGCGAGTCGGAGCGCTGCGCGGTCTCGCGCCAGGACATCGCCGTCCGCGCCGACCCGGCATCGCCCTGACGCGCGCCGCCCACGCGGGAGCCGCCCGCCGCGCCCGCCGGTGCGTCACGCTATGCTGGGCGCCCCATGGCCGAACGCCACGAACAACGCTCCCTCTTCGGCGAGATCCTCGACTGGATGCTGGCGCCCCTGCTGCTGCTGTGGCCGATGAGCGTCGCGCTGACCTGGCTCGTCGCCCAGGGCATCGCCAACCGGCCGTACGATCGCGAGCTCGACCAGCTCGCCCACAGCGTCGCCCGCCAGATGCGCGCCGACCCCGCCTTCGACCGCGGCCTCGTCGGGCGGCGCGACATCCGCCTCGACGAGTCGACGGCCGCCCTGCTGCGCAGCGACGACGTCGACCGGGTCTACTTCCAGGTGCGCGACGCGCGCGGCGGGCTCGCGGGCGGGGACGGCGAACTCGCGGCGCCCGCCGACGACCATGCGGAGCCCGACGAGGTGCAGTTCCGCGACGACGAGCTCCACCACGATCCGGTGCGCGTGGCCTGGCTGTGGGTGGGCACGACCACCGGCGTCAACAGCGGCGTCGTCGTGCAGGTGGCCGAGACCTTCGACCGCCGCTCGCGCCTGGCCACCGAGATCATCAAGGGCGTGATCCTGCCGCAGTTCGTCATCCTGCCGCTGGCGGTGCTGCTGGTGTGGTTCGCGCTCGCGCGCGGCATCGCGCCGCTCAACGCGCTGCAGCAGCGCATCCGCCGGCGCGAGAGCCAGGACCTCGGCCCGATCGACGACCACGACGTGCCCGAGGAGGTCGCGCCGCTGGTGCGCTCGATCAACGACCTGCTCGCGCGCCTGGATCGCACGATGGGCACGCAGAAGCACTTCCTGGCCGACGCCGCGCACCAGATGAAGACGCCGCTGGCGGGGCTGCGGATGCAGGCGGAGCTCGCGCAGCGCGAGATCGACGCCGGCGGCGACCCGCAGGCGATCAAGGGCTCGCTGCAGCAGATCGCGCGCTCGAGCCAGAGCGCGGCGCACCTGGTCAACCAGCTGCTCGCGATGGCGCGCGCCGAGGATACCGAGCAGGCGCGCCGGCGCCAGGACGTCCCGATCGTCAAGCTCGCCACGGAGGTCGTGCGCGACTTCGTGCCGCGCGCGATGGACAAGCGCATCGACCTCGGCTACGAAGGGCCGGAAGCCGAGCCCGCCACTCCGAGGCTGCGCGGCCAGCCGGTGCTGGTGCGCGAGTTGATCCGCAACCTCGTCGACAACGCGCTGCAGTACACGCCCGCCGGCGGCACGGTGACCGTGCGCCTGATGCCCGACCCGTACGGCCGCGTCGTCGTGCTGCAGGTCGAGGACACGGGCCCCGGCATCCCCGAAGCCGAACGCGAGCAGGTGTTCCAGCCGTTCTACCGCGCGCTCGGCACCAACGTGGACGGCAGCGGCCTGGGGCTGGCAATCGTCAAGGAGATCGCGGACAAGCACGGCGCGAGCGTCACGATCGAGCCCGCGCGCACGCCGCCCCACGGCTCGGGCGAGTCGCCCGGCGCGCTCTTCACGGTGCGGTTCCCGTGCGAGGCGGAGGCCCCGCCCGCGGCGTGAGATGTCAGGTCTGCACCGACCGCCGGTTGCGCGCGATCGACGTCAGGAACCCGAGCCCGAGCCCGAGCGTCACCATCGCCGTGCCGCCGTAGCTCACGAACGGCAGCGGCACGCCGACGACGGGCAGGATGCCGCTGACCATGCCCATGTTGACGAACGCGTACGTGAAGAAGCTGAGCGTGATCGAGCCGGCAAGCAGGCGCGTGAAGACGGACGGGGCGTCGGCGGCGATCGCCAGGCCGCGCAGGATCAGCAGCGTGAAGCCGAACAGCAGCAACAGCGCGCCGAGCATGCCGAACTCCTCGGAGAACGCGGCGAAGATGAAGTCCGTGGTGCGCTCGGGGATGAATTCGAGGTGCGTCTGCGTGCCGCTCATGAAGCCCTTGCCCGTCACGCCGCCGGAGCCGATCGCGATCATGCCCTGGATGATGTGGAAGCCCTTGCCGAGCGGGTCGGTGGTCGGGTCGAGCAGCGTGCAGATGCGGTGCTTCTGGTAGTCGCGCAGCAGCGGCCAGACGACGTCGTCCTGGCAGATGCGGTCCTCGCTCCAGACGACGGCCGCGATGCCGATCGCCGCCAGCGCGAGCACCGGCAGGATCAGCTTCCAGGACAGCCCGGCGAAGAAGATCACGTAGAGGCCCGCCGACAGGATCAGGATGGCGGTGCCGAGGTCGGGCTGCTTGACGACCAGCGCCACCGGCACCATCAGGATCAGCCCGGCGATCGCGAAGTCCACCGCGGTGAGCTTGCCCTCGCGCTTCTGGAACCACCAGGCGAGCATCAGCGGCATCGCGAGCTTCATGATCTCGCTGGGCTGGATCACCATGCCGACGTTGAGCCAGCGCTGCGCGCCCTTCTTCGTGACGCCGAACAGCGCCGTCGCGACGAGCAGCGCGAGGCCCACCGTGTAGACCGGCACCGCCAGGCGCATCAGGTTCTGCGGCGAGACCTGCGCCGCGACGAACAGCACCCCGAACGCCAGCGCCATGTTGCGCGCATGCTCCGAGAAGCGCGTGCCGTAGTCGTAGCCGGCCGAGTACATCGTGACCAGGCCGATGCCGCAGATCAGGATGAGCGCGATCATCAGGATCGGGTCGAAGCCGGTGAGGATCGGCCGCAGGCGCTGCCAGACGGTGGGACGTTCGACGACGGCGATCATCGCGGCTCCTTCGGGTTGGCGGCCGGCGTCCAGGACGCGGCCGGGCGGCGCGTGGGGGCCGACGCGCCCGACGCGCGCTGGGCGACCGCGCCCTCGCCGGCAT
>DASVLN010000029.1:0-2848 GCA_036384855.1 Burkholderiaceae bacterium
GCCCAGGACAGCAGCGCCGGCATGCAGATCAGGCAGCCGAAGACGTCGCCGATCATCGACTGCACCCAGTAGCCCGACCAGCCGTAGGCGAGGCAGCGCTGGGTGCCCGCGAGGCCGCAGTAGCCGAGCGTCGCGCCCGCGCCGTTGACGAAGGCGAACAGCACGCCGATCCCCATCATGCGCATCACGGCGCGCAGGGTGTCGAGGCGGCCGTCGAAGTGCGAGCGCCGCGCCGCCTCGCGGCACACCGTGGCCGAGGCCAGCATGGCCAGCGGCTCGACGAGCGCCCAGCGGTCGTGCGAGAGGCTGCCGAAGTCGCCGTCCATGAAGTCGTAGGCGATGTACAGCGCCGCGCCGATCAGGCAGCGCGGGCCGTACAGGATGCCGGCGACGCAGGCGACCGCCGCCGGCGGCCATACCGGCGTCAGGTAGCCGTTGTCGTTGAAGACCAGCCCCAGCCGGGCCGCCGCCCAGAACAGCAGGGTGACGACCAGCATCAGGACGAGTTCGCGACGGGAGTTCTTGGACAGCAAGCTGGGTCGTTCTCTCGTACGGGGACGGTCGCCGCCCGCGCCCCGCGGCGTCCGGGCGACGGCCCTCCGGCGCCGCGCCGGGCGCGGCCCCCTCAAAACGTGGATTGTCATGCGGAATCGGGCCAGGGAATGTGTCGATCGGATCCGCGTTTCCGCCGGAACGCGCCGGCTGTCGGGGCGGCGCCCGGCGGGCCTCTTAGAATCCCGGCCTCCCTTGCCCGCTTGCGCCGCGCCGGCGCCCGCTCGCCCATGACTTCCGGATCCGATCCCTCGGCCCTGCCCGCGGGCCTCGTCGTGCGCGGCTTCGCGCCGCCGCTGCGCCTGGCCGACTTCCGCCTCGCCGCGTTCGACATGGACTCGACGCTGATCGACATCGAATGCATCGACGAGATCGCCGCCGCCGTCGACCTCAAGGCCGAGGTCGCGGCGATCACCGAAGCGACGATGCGCGGCGAGATCGCCGACTTCAAGGAGAGCCTGCGCCGCCGCGTCGCGCTGCTGCGCGGGGTGCCCGAGTCGGCGCTGCAGGAGATCCACGACCGGCGCCTGCACCTGAACCCGGGCGTCGAGGCCTTCATGGCCGCGCTGCGGGCGGCGGGCGTGAAGACGCTGCTGGTGTCCGGCGGCTTCACCTTCTTCGCGGAGCGCGTCGCGGCCCGGCTGGGCATGGACTACATGCGCTCCAACGTGCTCGAGGTGGTCGAGGGCCGGCTCACCGGCCGCGTCGTCGCGCAGCACTGGGGCGACATCGTCGACGGCGAGGAGAAGCGCCGCACGATGCTGCAGGTCTGCGCGGAGCTCGGCTGCGCCCCGCGGCAGGCCATCGCGGTGGGCGACGGCTCCAACGACCTGCCCATGATGGAGGCGGCCGGACTGTCGATCGCGTACCACGCCAAGCCCGTGGTGCGCGCGAAGGCGATGTTGTCGATCGAGGAAGGCGGGATGGACCGCGCCCTGGCCGTGCTGCGCTGAAGCGCGCCGCGAGGCGCGCTCAGGCGGCGCGACCGCCCAGCGACGAGAGTCCGCCGAAGTGCGAGGCGATGAAGCCGGGCGGCGGCGAGTCGGGGCGCGCCGCGGCGTCCGCGTCCGCGCGCTCGGCCATCACGCCCGCATACCACTGGGCGTACGGCGTGTTCTTGACGAGCGTGCGGTTGTAGTCGGGCGCCCCGTCGCTCCACCAGACGGCGCCGCGCTCGCCCAGTCCCTGCTTGGCGGCGTTGACGGCGATGCGCGCGCGCCGCAGCGCGAGCTCGTCGCCGGCATCCTTGGCGGCGCGCACCGCGCGGCGTGCGGCCATCAGCTCGCGGGTGAAGCGCACGCGGTCGGCCGCGGGCAGCGTCGGGTTCGCGGCGCGCCACAGGCGGCCGTTGACGACGAGATAGCGACGGTCGGGCGTCACGAGACCGGTGTTCATGGACGGCACTGTAGGCAAACGGCGCGCCGGCCATGTCACGAAAAGCAACCGGAAAGACGCCCCAACTGTCGAGCGGGCCGCCCTGCGCCCATCAGCGCGTCAGCTGCTCCCAGGCCTTGTCCAGGCGCTTGACGCTCACCGGCTGCGGCGTGCGCAGCTCCTGCGCGAACAGGCTGACGCGCAGCTCCTCGAGCAGCCAGCGGTACTCCGCCAGCCGGGGGTCGGCGGCGCCCTTGCGCTCGGCCAGGGCACGCAGGAAGCGCTGCTCCACGGGCCGCAGCTCGGCCAGGCGCTGCGCGTCCCGGGCGGGATCGGCGCGCAGCTTGTCCAGCCGCAGCGTCACGCCCTTGAGATAGCGCGGCAGGTGCTGGAGCTGCGCCCACGGCGTCTCCTGCACGAAACGTTTGCCGACGAGGCGCTGCAATTGCTGCTGGACATCGTCGGCCACGTCCTTGGGTGGACGCGCGTCCTTGAGCTTGCGCGCGGCGGTCGCGTACTCGGTCAGGACGAGGTGCGCCTGGCGCGCCACCTCCTGGGCGATCAGGTTGAGCCGGCTGCGGCCGGCCTCGAGGCGGCGCTTGAAGTCGTCCTCGCTCGCGGGCAGCGGCTCGTCGAGGAAGGCGCGGTCGATCGCGACGCCGATCACCTGGTCGCGCAGCTCCTCGGCCGTGCCCAGCGGCATGTAGAGCACGGACATGCGCGTGAGGTCGGGCAGGTTGCGCTCGAGGAAGCGGATCGGCTCCTTGAGCGCGAGCGCGAGCAGCCGCCGCAAGCCCGCGCGATGCTTCGCGGCGGCGACATCGGGCTCGTCGAAGACCTCGATCTCGACGTGCGTGCCCTTGTCGATCAGCGCGGGAAAGCCGATCAGCGTCTGGCCGCCCTTGGCGATCTCCATCAGCTC
>DASVLN010000030.1:0-3607 GCA_036384855.1 Burkholderiaceae bacterium
GAGCCTGTTCTCCGCCGGGGCCGGTGTCGACTGGACGCCCGACGTCTTCGGCGGCGGCCGCCGGCGGGTCGAGCAGGCGCGCGCGCTCGTCGACTACCAGCGCGCGCAGCGGCGTGCGGCGCGGCTCTCGCTCGTCGGCAACACCGTGCTCCAGGCGATCGCGCTGGCGTCGACCCGCGAGCAGCTCGCGGCGGTCGAGGACATCCTCGCGGCGGACGAGCGCAACCTCGCGCTCGTCGAGCTGTCGGCGGCCGCCGGCAAGTCGGCGCAGCTCGACGTGCTGACGGCGCGCAGCCAGCTCTCGAGCGACCGCGCCTTGCTGCCGCCGCTGAGGCAGCAGGCGAGCGCGGCGCGCCACGCGCTGGCCGTCCTCGCCGGAGAGCGCGCCGGCAACTGGTCGCCGCCCGAGATCGGCTTCGATGCGCTGGCCATGCCGCGCGAGCTGCCGCTGTCGCTGCCCTCGGACTGGCTGCGCCAGCGGCCCGACATCGAGGCCGCGGAGGCGCAGCTGCGCGCCGCGAACGCGCAGGTGGGCATCGCGACGGCGGCGTTGTTCCCGTCCTTCACGCTGGACGGCGCCTGGACGGCGACAGGGCGCGTGCCGGGCCGGCTGTTCCACGCGGGCACGGACGTCTGGAGCCTCGCCGCGAGCCTGCTCGCGCCGGTCTTCGACGGTGGGACGCTCGCGGCGCAGCGGGCCGCGGCGGTCGACGCCTACGCGGCCCAGCTCGCGGCGTACCGGCTCGTCCTGCTGCAGGCGTTCGGCCAGGTCGCCGACGTGCTGGACCAGTCGCGCAACGATGCGGCGCTGCTGGATGTCGAGACCCAGGCGCTCGACGCGGCGGCCGCGACGCTCGCGTTGACGCGCGAGGGCTACCGCGCCGGCCAGGCGAGCCTGGTGCAGTTGCTGGACGCGCAGCGCCTCTACGAGCAGGCCCGCCTCGGGCGCGCGCGCGCCCTGGGCCAGCGCTTCTCGGACTGTGCCCAGTGGTTCATCGCCATGGGCGAGGCGGACGACACGGGCGCCGCGCCGGTCCAGGCGACCATGCGCCGCGAGCCGTGATCGCGACGGCGCGGCGCGGGCGCCGGTTGCGCCGGCTCAAGCCCGCACGTGCGTGCGCTTCGCAGACTCGAGGCTCGTCCATCCGCCGCGGACCGCGTCTGGCGCTCCGCATCGACCTCGCAAGGAGCATCGCATGGAACGCTTGAAGGACCGGGTCGCGCTCGTGACCGGGGGAGCCATGGGCATCGGCGAGTCGACATGCCGGCTGATGGCGCGCGAGGGCGCCGTCGTCGCGGTGACGGACCTCGACGAGGTTCGCGGCGAGGCGGTGGCCGCCTCGATCCGTGCCGCGGGTGGCCGCGCGGGGTTCTGGCACCTCGACGTGGCGGAGGAATCGCAGGTGCGCGAGGTGTTCTCGAACGTGCAGTCTCGCCTCGGCGCGATCCGCGTGCTGGTCAACAACGCGGGCATCGCGGGGGCCAACAAGCCGACGCACGAGCTGAGCGTGGACGAATGGGAGCGCGTGATGGCGGTGAACGTGCGCGGCGTCTTCCTCTGCACCAAGCACGTCGTGCCGCAGATGAAGTCCGCCGGCGGCGGCAGCATCGTCAACCTCTCGAGCATCTACGGCCTCGTGAGCGCGCCCGACGTCCCGCCCTACCATGCGAGCAAGGGCGCGGTGCGCCTCATGACGAAGACGGACGCGCTGCTCTACGCGGCCGATCGCATCCGCGTCAACAGCATCCACCCCGGCTTCATCCGCACGCCGATGGTCGCCGGCTTCATGCAGACGCAGGCCGACCCGGCCGCGGCCGAAGCCGCGACCGCGCAGCTGCACCCGCTCGGCCACCTCGGCGAGCCCGACGACATCGGCTGGGCCTGCGTGTACCTCGCGAGCGAGGAGAGCCGCTTCGTCACGGGCTCGGAGCTGGTGGTGGACGGCGGGTACACCTGTCGTTGAGTCACGCGCCCGGCGCGGGCGCGGGCGCGAGCCGGCGAGGCGTCACGGCGGACATGTACAGCTCGCGGACCGCGAGCCCGCCATAGGGCAGGCGCGACGCCGTGACGGTGGCGACGTAGTCGGCGTAGGCGTACTGGATCCGCGCGACCGCGACCGGGCTCGAGAAGAGCTGCACGAGGCTCGGGTCGCCCGTCGTCGTGGTCGGGTGGCCCAGCGCCCGCTGCAGTCCGTCGACCGCGCCGCGCCAGCTCTGGCGCGCCTGCGATTCGTCCATGCCGCGGCGGTACAGGTTGATCGCGACGAGGTGGCCGCCCGGATCGAAGCTGAACCAGATCTCGCTGACCGGTGGCCCCTCGACCCCGAGCGCGTCGGCCGCGACCCCGCGGCAGCGCAGGTAGCGGTAGCCGCGGGCGATGGCGTCGCAATGCGCCCGGGCGCTCGCCATCCGCTGCGCGACCTGGGGCTCCGTGCTGCGGTCGAGCTTCAGCCCGAGCGCCGGCCGCTCGGGCGCGAGCGCGTCGCCCCTTGTCCGCATGATGGCGTCGTCGCGCACGGCGAGCACCTGGCGGGCGTCGACGGTGTTGACCGGGCAGGGCACGCCGAGCCGCCCCAGCAAGGCGCGGCCCCCGGCGGTGTGCATCCAGCCGATGGAGGCGGCCGCCAGGGCCGCCACGGCGATCGTCCCGGCGACGACGCGCGCGCGTCGCGGCGTCCTCAGCTCGCGCATGATGTCGCGACCGTCGGCGCGAGGTAGATCGGGCCGGTCGGCGTCGCCGTCGTGATGGTGCCGCGCAGGTTGAACAGGGTCGGCACGACGCTGTACTGGAACTTCGTGCCGACCGCGATGCCCGCGGCGTTGGACGCGGTCAGCGCATACGTCCCGTTCGTCGTCGAGGTCAGCGCCGCGAAGTCGGCGGCCGGCAGTTGCGCCTGCAGCACGCCGACGAGGTCGACCATGAACTGGTCGAACACGCAGCCGGGGACGCCGACGTCGCTGTGCGCCGCCGTCATGTCCTGGCACATCTCGGGCTGCCCGTCGGTGTCGCCGGCCACGGTCACCGGGCCCGGATAGCTGTACGGGCCGCCCAGGAGCGACTCGAACTGCAGCGTCAGGCAGGCCTTCAGCCGCGCGGGCGTGTCGTGCGCGGCGCTGCTCTTGCTGGTGTTGGACGTGACCGCGACGAAATACGGCGCCTCGACCGGGTCGGCCAGCACGCCGGTCACCGCGGCGTCGACGACGCTTGCCACCGCGGCCGGCGCGGACGCGTCGCCGCCGAGCGCCGTCCAGATCGCCGCGTTCTCGGGGTGCTGGACGGTGGCGACGGGCGGATCGGAGTCGCCGCCGCAGCCGCCCAATGCCGCCGCGGCGATCGCGGCGAAAAACGAAGTCGCGAGTTTCATGGGATCGTCTCCTCTGCAAGGCCGTCGAGGCGCCGCTGCCCGTCGCTCGACGAGGCAGCTTGGGCGGACGGCAAGGAGTTCTACGGGCGGCGCCGCGAGGCGGATTCAGCCGCCGATCGATCCCGCGGCGGACATGCCGGCGCGCCTCGACCGGCTTGGCCGCGCGGCGGCGGCTACAGGCCCGCGAGCGCCCCGGCCCAGCGCGCGAGCCGGCTCTCGAACACGAGGCGGCCGTCGACCGC
>DASVLN010000031.1:0-1610 GCA_036384855.1 Burkholderiaceae bacterium
ACGTCGTCGCCCGCGCCGCCGAGGAGGCCGACCGCGCTGCCGTCGAGGCCGCGCGCGCCGTGCGCGAGCGCGTGCTGGCCGAGGTGGCCGCGCTGCCCGCGATGCCGGGCGTCTACCGCTACTTCGACGTCGCCGGCAACGTGCTGTACGTCGGCAAGGCGCGCAACCTCAAGCGCCGCGTCTCGAGCTATTTCCAGAAGGACCACGGCGGCACGCGCATCGGCCACATGATCGGCCGCATCGCGCGGCTCGAGACCACCGTCGTGCGCACCGAGGCCGAGGCGCTGCTCCTCGAGAACAACCTGATCAAGACGTTGAACCCGAAGTTCAACATCCTGTTCCGCGACGACAAGAGCTATCCCTACCTGCGCCTCGTCACGCACGCGTTCCCGCGCGTGGCCTACTACCGCGGCGCGGTCGACAGGAAGCACAAGTACTTCGGGCCGTATCCCGGCGCGTGGGCGGTCAAGGAGACGATCCAGCTGATCCAGAAGGCGTTCCGCCTGCGCACCTGCGAGGACACCGTCTTCGCCAACCGCTCGCGGCCCTGCCTGCTGTACCAGATCCAGCGCTGCTCGGGGCCTTGCGTCGGGCTGGTGTCGAGCGAGGACTACGCGCGCGACGTGCGCGACGCCGAGCGCTTCCTGCTCGGCGACCACAAGGCGGTGATGGACGAGCTCCAGCAGGCCATGATGGCGCATGCCGAGGTCTTCGAGTACGAACGCGCCGCCGAGATCCGCAATCGCATCTCGGCGCTCGCGCGGGTGCTGCACCAGCAGGCGATGGACGAGTCCAGCCTGTCGGCGCGCGACAAGGACGTCGACATCCTCGCCGTGCGCGTGCAGGGCGGGCGCGCGTGCGTCAACCTCGCGATGGTGCGCGGCGGCCGCCACCTCGGCGACCGCGCGTACTTCCCGACGCATGTCGAGGATGCGACCGCGATCGACCTCGGCGAGGACGCGGACGCCGTCGACGATGCCGCGGGGCAGGCCGCCGCGCCGGTCGAACCCGCCGTGCGCGTGCTCGAGGCCTTCATCGCGCAGCACTACCTCTCGAGCGCGCCGCCGCCGCAGTGGGTGACGAGCCATGCGGTCTCGAAGTCGCTCGTCGAGGCCCTGTCGCTGCAGACCGGCATGAAGATCGCCGTCCAGCACAACCCGCGCGAGCAACGCCGCATCTGGCTCGAGATGTGCGAGAAGGGCGCCGAGCTCGCGCTCGGCCGGCTGCTCGCGGAGGAAGGCTCGCAGCGCGAGCGCACGCGCGCGCTGGCCGACGCGATCGACCTCGCGCCCGACGACCTCGACGCGCTGCGCATCGAGTGCTTCGACATCAGCCACACCGCAGGCGAGGCGACGCAGGCGTCCTGCGTGGTCTACGAAGGCCACAAGATGCAGGGCTCGCAGTACCGTCGCTTCAACATCACCGGCATCACCGGCGGCGACGACTACGCGGCGATGCGGCAGGTGCTCACGCGCCGCTACGCGCGCTTCGCGGTCACGCCCGGGGCGGCCGGCCGTGGCTTCGAGGACGTGCAGTCCGCCTCGACCGCCGACGCCGCGGCCGACGCGTCGATCGCCAACGATCCGCAGGCGCTCGCCGAGGCCCAGGCC
>DASVLN010000032.1:0-3395 GCA_036384855.1 Burkholderiaceae bacterium
CGTCGAGCTGCGCATCGGCACCGGGGCGCCCGTGCAGGCGACGATCCGCGGCGGCGGAGAGGTCGTGCTGGCGGCGGGCGCGATCGGATCGCCGCAGATCCTGCAGCTTTCGGGCATCGGCGATGGCGCGCGCCTGCAGGCGCTGGGCATCGCGCCGCGCCATGAGCTGCGCGGCGTCGGCGCGAACCTCCAGGACCACCTGCAGGTGCGCGCGGTCTTCGCCGTCGACGGCACGCGCACGCTGAACACGCTGTCGGCCACGCTGCTGGGCAAGGCGCGCATCGCGGCGGAGTACGCGCTGGCGCGCAGCGGCCCGATGAGCATGGCGCCGTCGCAGCTGGGCGCGTTCACGCGCTCCGACCCGTCGCGCCGCTGGCCCAACGTGCAGTACCACGTGCAGCCGCTGTCGCTGGAGGCCTTCGGCGAGCCGCTGCACGCGTTCGAGGCCTTCACGGCGAGCGTCTGCAACCTCAACCCGGAGTCGCGCGGCGAGGTGCACGTCGTCTCGGCCGACCCCGCGCAGGCGCCGCGCATCGCGCCGCGCTACCTCGCCACCGAGGGCGACCGCCGGGTCGCCGCCGACTCGCTGCGCCTCACGCGCCGCATCGTTGCCCAGCCGGCGCTGGCGGCGTTCAAGCCGCGGGAAGTCAAGCCCGGCACGAAGTTCCAGACCGACGACGAACTCGCCCGCCTGGCCGGCGACATCGGCACGACGATCTTCCATCCCGTCGGCACGTGCCGCATGGGGCGCGCCGACGACGCCGACGCGGTGCTCGATCCGCGCCTGCGCGTGTGCGGCGTCGCGGGGCTTCGCGTCGCCGATGCCAGCGTGATGCCCGACATCACCAGCGGCAACACCAACTCGCCGACGCTGATGATCGCGGAGCGTGCGGCGGAGTGGGTGCTCGCCGATGCCTCCAGAAAATGAACGCCTCATTAACACGGCGTGAACGATGTTGGTGCAACACATCGGGAATGCCCGTATTCGCAACCCATCCGTGCGTCCCTACAGTGCATATACTTTCATGGCATATGCACCAGTTTGGTGCGTCTGCCGCTGAAGGGGGTCTGAGGAGACAAAAAGCCGGCACGCACGACCTGCGAGCCAGGCAGGCGGCGCCAAGAGCGACCAGCCACACAACAGAAGAAGCAGAAAACGATGAAGGGCGCTGCCGCGAGGCCGCGCCCTTCGTCCTTTCGGGCCGCCGCGGCCGAAGTAGCAGCGCGTATCCGCACCCCGTGCCGATCCGGTCGCCGCCGGCCCCGATAATGCCCGGATGATGGATCTCGTGATCGTGGCGGCGGCTTCGGGCCTCGCCGGCTTCGTCGACGCGGTGGTGGGCGGAGGCGGCCTCGTCCTCGTGCCCGCGCTGTTCGCCACCTATCCCAATGCCGTTCCGGCGACGCTGTTCGGCACCAACAAGGGCGGCGCGATCTGGGGCACGGCGTGGGCGGCGGTGCAGTTCGCGCGCCGCGTGACGCTCGCCCGGGCGACGATGGCGTGGGGCATGGCCGGCGCGCTGCTCGGCGCGCTGGGCGGCGCATGGGCGGTGACGATGGTCAGCGCGCGGCCGCTCAAGCAGGCGCTGCCGCTGGTGCTGCTGGCGATCCTCGTCTACACGATCAAGCGCAAGGACCTCGGCCGCGAGCACGAACCCCGGCTGCAGGGCGGTGCCGAGGCCCGCGCCGCCGGCCTGATCGGCCTGGCCATCGGCTTCTACGACGGCTTCTTCGGCCCGGGCACCGGCAGCTTCTTCGTGTTCCTGTTCGTGCGGCTGCTGGGCTACGACTTCCTGCACGCCTCGGCGGCGGCCAAGCGGCTCAACACGGCGACCAACTTCGCGGCGCTCGTGCTGTTCGCCTGGACCGGCCACATCTGGTGGCAGGTCGCCGCGGTGCTGGCCGTCGCCAACGTCGCGGGCAGCCTGCTCGGCACGCGTCTCGCGCTTGCGCGCGGGGCGGGCTTCGTGCGCGGCGTGTTCATCGTCGTCGTGTCGGCGCTGATCCTGAAGACGGCGGCGGACGCGTTCCTGCGCTGACCGGCGCGTCAGAGGCTTGCGTCGTCCTGCGCGGCCTGGCGCCTCGTGGCCGCGACCGCCGCCTGAACGGCGTCGGAGGCCCTGCTGATGCCGGCGTAGCGCTCCCGCAGCGCGCCCTGCAGGTCGTCGGAGTCGGCGACCCAGTGGCCGCCGGACACCTGCAGGTGAGCGCGCCCGGAGCCGACGCAGTCGAACAGCGCGCCGACGGCATCGGCAAACGCGCGCTGCGCGCGGAATACCCTTCCAGGCCGGCGGAACGCCCTGTCCAGGTGCCCGCGTTCATAACCGAGCAGCGCGGCGCTCACCGGATCGTGGGCCAGTCGCTCCATCAGACGCTGCGACCGCGCGGCGTAGTCCGCATGCTCGCGCTCCTCGTCGGCGAGCACCTGCAGGTAGCGCCGCAGCACCGCCCGGCCGGCATCGACGCCATCCGGACGCGCGAGCGCGTCGGTGCCGATCGCGGTCGCGAGATCGATCCCGCGGTAGCGCGCGGACAGCGCGTCGAGGCGCGCCTGGTGCTCCGCGGCGAGCGCGTGGATGTCCTGCAGCGTGCCCTGGTCGCGCTGTGCCTGGACGACGCGCCAGGCCATGCCTGCGAAGCCGGCGACCACCAGCAGCGTGATCGCGGCGACGCGCCAGGCGCGCCTGCGCGGCGCCGGCTCGCGCGGCCTCGCCCGCGGCGCGGCCGCCGGATCGTTGTCGTTCATGGCGCGGTGTCCTCCTCCGGCGCCGATTCTAGTGATCGGCGCCGGCGCGACGACCGCGCCCGTCAGCCCTGTTGCGTCCGCGCCCGCAGCGTGTGGCCCTCGACGTAGACGTGCTCGCCCACCGCCGGCGCATGCGACTGTCGCACCGTGCGCATCGAGCCGTCCTCCATCCGGACGTGGACGTCGTAGACCGTGGTGCGGCGTTCGTGCTTCTCGATCGTGTTGCCCAGCAGGCCGCCGCCCACCGCGCCGAGCACGCCGCCCAGCGTGTGGTTGCCGCGGCCGGCGATCTGGCTGCCGATCAGGGCGCCGCCCACGCCGCCGGCCACCGCGCCGACGCCGTTGGTCTCGCCCTGCACCTCGATCGGCGTGATCGAGGCGACGACGCCGCAGGTCTCGCATGCGGCCGCCGCCTGGCGTTCCTCGCGTGCAGACTCGTTGGCCACGCCCGGCCCGCCGTGGGCGACCGAGGAGTTCGTCGCCGGCTCCGTCGGGCGCGTGCGGTGCGAGGAGTGGATCGGCACCGGCACGGGCGCCGGCATCACGGCGGGCTGCGCCTGGGTCGATTCATTGGGTTGCGCCGCCGCGACGGCCACCGGCGCGGAGGCCGTGCCCGGCCCGGCGGCCGGAGCGATGTCCAGCGGCGCGC
>DASVLN010000033.1:0-6467 GCA_036384855.1 Burkholderiaceae bacterium
GCTGGCGGCGGCGGCGCTGGGTGCGCTGGCGCCCGTCGCGGCGCAGGCGCAGGCGCCGGCGACGCTCAAGACCTTCTCGCCGCGCGGCGAGGTGCAGCTGGTGCGCCAGGTGCGCGCGACCTTCGCCGAGTCCATGGTCAAGTTCGGCGATCCGCGGCTGCCGGCGCCGATGGACGTCTCGTGCGCGCCCGCGCTGGGCGGCAGCGCGCGCTGGGTCGACGACAAGACCTGGGTGTTCGACTTCGCCAAGGACGTCCCGCCCGGCACGCGCTGCAACGTCACGCCGCGCGCCGGCTTCAAGTCGGTCGCGGGCGCGGCGATCGCGGCGGACGCGAAGTTCGCGTTCTCGACCGGCGGCCCGGCCATCGTGCGTGCCTATCCGGAGCCGGACGGCAACCAGATCGAGGAGGAGCAGGCCTTCGCGCTGCTGCTCAACGGACCGGCCACGGCCGACAGCGTCCGGCGCTTCGCCTACTGCGAGGTCTCGGGCCTGGGCGAACGCCTGCCCGTGGCGCTGGTCACCGGCCCGACGCGCGACGCCATCCTGAAGGCCGTGCATCTCGAGGCGCAGAAGGACCGCGCGGTGACGCTGCGCTGCTCGCGGCCCGTCGTGCCGCAGGCCAAGCTCACGCTCGTGTGGGGCGCGGGCGTCGCGACGGCCAGCGGCGTGCCCACGACCGCCGACCGCCGCCTCGACTACCAGGTGCGCCCGGCCTTCACGGCCAGCTTCACCTGCGAGCGCGTGAATTCGCGCTCGGACTGCCTGCCGATGCGGCCCCTTCGGCTGGAGTTCTCCGCGCCGGTGCCGCGGCGCATCGCGGAGCGGGTCGTCCTCGTCGGGCCCGACGGCAAGCACGCCGCCCAGGTCGAGCAGCACCGCGGCGAGGTGCGCGACGCGCTCGTCGAGACGCGGCAATCGGGCTTCAGCAAGTTCCTGTACTTCTGGAACCGCAGCAAGGGCGAGGCCGGCGGCGACGCCTCGGAGGAAGGCGTGACGGCCGTGCAGTTCTCCGGCACGCTGCCCGAGAAGGCCGACCTGCGCATCGAGCTGCCCGCCGACTTCGCCGACGACTCGGGCCGCAAGCTCGAGAACGCCGACCAGTTCCCGCTCGCGACGCGCACCTCGGACGCGCCGGCGCTCGCCAAGTTCCCGGCCGCGACCTTCGGCATCCTGGAGCTCAACGCCGACCCGGTGCTGCCGCTGACCGTGCGCAAGATCGAGGGCGACCTCGGCATCCAGGCGCTCACGCTGGCCGGCGCGCCCGCGCGCGACCTCGCGCTGACCGACGACCGCCAGGTCATCGAGTGGTTCGCGCGCGTTGCCCGCTACGACGAGACGCGCCTCGATCGCGCGACGGTGCAGGACGAGCTCGGCGTCAACCTGCCGCCGGCCGTCGCGCCGCCGAAGCCGGCGCGCAAGGCGAAGTCCTACGGCCGCGACAAGACCGACGACGAACAGGAGGAGGACGCGGGCGACGACAACGCGCCCTTCGATCCGAACGTGATCCAGACGCGCGAGGTCTCGCTGCTGGCGAGCGTCAAGGAGGCGCGTGCGCTCAAGCTGCCGAGCGACCAGCGCACCGACCCGCATCCGTTCGAGGTCGTCGGCATCCCGCTGCCGCAGCCCGGCTACCACGTCGTCGAGATCGCCTCGCCGCGGCTCGGGCAGTCGCTGCTCGATCGCGCGGCGCCCATGTACGTGCGCACCGGCGTGCTCGTGACCAACCTCGCCGTGCACTTCAAGTGGGCGCCGGTGAACTCGGGCGCCTGGGTGACGACGCTGGACAAGGGCCAGCCCGTGCCCGGCGCGTCGATCCAGGTCTCCGACTGCCGGGGCGTGAAGGTCTGGAGCGGCCGTACCGACGCCCAGGGCTTCGCGCGCATCGACCAGGCCCTGCCGCGCCTGGATACGAGCGACTACTGCAGCCGCACGGGCGAGGGGCGCTGGCAGGGCTCGTCGGGCAGGCCCAGCGGCTACTTCGTCAGCGCCCGCAAGACGGACGACCAGGGCCGCGCCGACATGGCCTTCGTGTGGTCGACCTGGCAGGACGGCATCGAGCCGTGGCGCTTCAACCTGCGCTCGGGCGGCTACGGCTACGGCGCCGGCAACGCGGTCTCGCGCGCGCTGTTCCACACGGTGATGGATCGCACGCTGCTGCGCGCCGGCCAGACGATCTCGATGAAGAGCCACGCGCGCCGCGAGCTGCTCGCCGGACTGGCGCTCGTCGACCCGCACGAGCTGCCGCCGACCCTGCGCATCGAGCACGAGGGCACCGGCGAGCACGTCGATTTCCCGCTCGCCTGGCGCAAGGGCCGCTACGCCGAGACGACGTGGAAGATCCCCGAGGACGCGAAGCTGGGCGTCTACGACGTCTCGCTCGTCGACGCCCGCCACGGCCAGGTGCAGACGGGCTCGTTCCGCGTCGAGGAGTTCCGCCTGCCGGTGATGACCGGCCGCCTCGTGCCGCCGGCCGGGCCGCAGGTCGATCCGCGCGAGCTGGCGCTGGACGTGATGGTCAACTACGGCAACGGCGGCGGTGCCGCCGGCCTGCCGCTGCGCGTGTCGGCGCAGGTGCGCGACATCGACCTCGACCAGGCCATCCCGACCCAGCGCTGGCCGGGCTTCCACTTCGAGCCGCCCAAGGCACCGGCCGACGCGGCGGCGGCCAACGACGGCGAGGGGCTGTTCCAGCAGGACTATGTCGACGAGGACGACGCCGACACGATGGTGCAGCAGCGCGATCCGCACTCGAAGCTGGTCGCCGACAAGCTGCCCGTCACGCTCGACAAGTCCGGGGCGGGCAAGGTCACTCTGACCAAGCTGCCGCCCACCGTGGCGCCCAAGCAGCTGCTGGTGCAGGCGACCTATGCCGACCCGAACGGCGAGGTGCAGACGCTCAGCCAGACGCTGCCGCTGTGGCCGTCCGCGGTCGTGCTGGGCGTGCGCACGGACGACTGGGTCTCCGTGCACCAGAAGCTGCCGGCGCAGGTCGTGGCGCTGGACACCGCGGGCAAGCCGATGGCCGGCGTCGCGGTGAGCGTGCGCGCGGTGGTGCATCACCAGCTGACGGCGCGCAAGCGGCTGGTCGGCGGCTTCTACGCCTACGACAGCCGGAGCATCGACGAGGATCTCGGCGAGGTCTGCTCCGGCAGGAGCGACGCGCGCGGCCTCGTGCTGTGCGAGGTCGAGCTCTCGGCCGCGGGCAACGTGGAGCTCATCGCCGAGGCCAAGGACGCACAGGGCCATGCCGCGCGCGCGGCGTCCTCCGTGTGGGTGACGCGCGCCGGCGAGGTCTGGTTCGGCAGCGCCAACGACGACCGCATGGACGTGCTGCCGGAGCAGCGCTCGTACGAGCCGGGCCAGGTCGCGCGCTTCCAGGTGCGCAGTCCGTTCCGTCACGCGACCGCGCTGCTCGCGATCGAGCGCAACGGCATCCTCGAGACGCGCGTCGTCGACCTCGACGGCCGCGACCCGACGATCGAGGTGCCGGTCAAGGCCGAGTGGTCGCCCAACGTCTTCGTCTCGGTGCTGGCCGTGCGCGGGCGGGTGCGCGAGGTGCCGTGGTACTCGTTCTTCAGCTGGGGCTGGAAGTCGCCGGTCGAATGGTGGCATGCATGGCGCGACGAAGGCCAGGAGTACCAGCCGCCCACCGCGATGGTCGACCTCGCCAAGCCCGCGTTCCGCTACGGCATCGCCGAGATCGAGGTCGGCAGCGCGGCGCACCGGCTGAAGGTCGACGTCGTGCCCGACAAGCCGACCTACCCGATCCGCGCGACCAGCCAGGTGCGCGTGAAGGTCGCGCTGCCCGACGGCCGTCCCGCGCCCGCGGGCACGGAGGTGACGCTCGCCGCCGTCGACGAGGCGCTGCTCACGCTCATGCCCAACGACAGCTGGGATCTCTTCGACGCGATGATCCAGCGCCGCGACTACGCCGTGGAGACGGCGACCGCGCAGATGCAGGTGATCGGCAAGCGCCACTTCGGCAAGAAGGCCGCGCCCCCGGGCGGCGGCGGCGGCGGCGGCCAGTTCCCCACGCGCGAGCTGTTCGACACGCTGCTGCTGTGGAACCCGACCGTCACGCTCGACGCCCGGGGCGAGGCCGTCGTGCCCGTGCCGCTGAACGACTCGCTCACGAGCTTCCGCATCGTCGCGGTCGCCGACGTCGTGCAGGGCGCGGACGCGGCGCTGTTCGGCACGGGCCAGGCGACGATCGCGGCGACGCAGGACCTGCAGATCGTCTCCGGCGTGCCGCCGCTCGTGCGCGAGGGCGACCACTACAAGGCCATGTTCACGCTGCGAAACACGACGAAGCAGGCGATGCAGGCGAGCCTGAACGGCCAGGTCGGCGACGCGAAGCTGCCGGCGCTGACGGTGACGATCCCGGCGGCCGGCGCGGTCGACACGGGCTGGGACGTCGACGCGCCGTTCAACGTGAAGCACGTCGACTGGGTCGTCGCCGCCGACGCGGGCTCGGCGCACGACCGCATGAAGTTCGCGCAGAAGATCGCCGAGGCGGTGCCGGTGACGGTGCAGCAGGCGACGCTCGTGCAGGTCGACAAGGCGCTGCGCATGCCGATCGCGCCGCCGGCCAACGCGCTCGCCGACGCGGGCGGGAAGCTGCGCGGCGGCATCGAGGTGGCGCTCGCGCCGCGCCTGGGCGACGGCCTGGCCGGCGTGCGCGACTACTTCGCGCGCTATCCGTTCTCCTGCCTCGAGCAGCAGGCCTCCGTCGACGTGGGCCTGCGCGACACCGCGGCCTGGTCGGCGATGGCCAGGCGCATCCCGCTGTACCTCGACGAGGACGGGCTCGCGGACTACTTCCCGCAGTCCGGCGGCCGCCCGCATTCGGGCAGCGACGCGCTGACCGCCTACCTGCTCGCGATCAGCGACGAGGCGAGCCGCCTGGGCTACGACTTCTCGCTGCCCGACGACGTGCGCGAGCAGATGCTGCGCGGGCTGATCGGCTTCGTCGAGGGCCGCGTCAAGCGCGACGACTTCTGGAAGCCGGCCTTCCTGAAGAACGGCGACCTGGACGTGCGCAAGCTCGCCGCGATCGAGGCGCTGAGCCGGTACGGCAAGGCGCAGCCGCGCATGCTCGACTCGGTGCAGGTGCTGCCCAACCAGTGGCCCACCGGCGCGGTGATCGACTGGCTGCAGATCCTGCAGCGCCTGGACGCGATCCCCGACCGCGCGAAGAAGATCGACGAGGCCGAGCAGATCCTGCGCGCGCGCCTGAACGTGCAGGGCACGCGGCTCGGGTTCTCGACCGAGCGCGACGACAGCTGGTGGTGGCTGATGGTCAACGGCGACGTCAACGCGACGCGCATGATCCTGGCCGTCCTCGATCGTCCGGGTTGGCAGGACGACGAGCCGCGCATCGTCACCGGCACGCTGCAGCGCCAGCAGTATGGCCACTGGTCGACGACGACGGCCAATGCATGGGGCAGCGTGGCGATGGAGGCGTTCTCGAAGAAGTTCGAGTCGACCCCTGTCCGCGGCGCGACGCGTGCCACCTTCGGCGCGCCGAGCCCGACGCAGACGCTGGACTGGTCGAGGAACGCGACGGGCGGCACCCTGGCGCTCGGCTGGCCGCAGGGCTTCGCCGTCAACGGCAACAAGGCCGACGCCAACCTGCAGGTCGACCACGAAGGCACCGGCAAGCCGTGGGTCACCGTGACCTCGCGCGCGGCGGTCCCCGTGACCGTGCCTTTCGGCAGCGGCTACCGCATCACCAAGACGGTGACGGCGGTGGAGCAGAAGGTCGCGGGCAAGTGGTCGCGCGGCGACGTGGCGCGGGTGCACCTGGACATCGACGTGCAGGCCGACGCGACGTGGGTCGTGATCGATGACCCGGTCCCGGGCGGCGGCACGCTGCTCGGAAGCGGACTGGGCGGCGACGACCAGATCAGCACCGGCACGGAGAAGGACGACCAGCGCGGCTGGCTCGCCTACCAGGAGCGCAGCTTCGAGGCCTTCCGTGCGTACTACCGCTACCTGCCCAAGGGCTCGTTCAGCGTCGAGTACACGCTGCGCCTGAACAACCCGGGCCGCTTCGGGTTGCCGCAGACCCGCGTCGAGGCGATGTACGCGCCCGAGATGTTCGGCGAGTCGCCCAACGCGGCGTGGGAGGTGCAGCCGTGATCCGGCGTCCGCGCGCGCTCGTGCTGGCGCTCGCGGCTGCGGGGCTGGCGGCGTCGGCGGCGCATGCCGGGGAGCCCTCCTTCGAGCAGGTGCGCGCGGCGTACCGGAGCTCGCAGACGGTGATCCTCGATCGCCACGGCGCGCCCGTGCAGTCGGTGCGCACCGACACGCATGCGCGGCGCGGCGCCTGGGTGCCGCTGGCGCAAATCTCGCCGGCGATGCGGGCGGCGGCGATCGCGTCGGAGGACCAGCGCTTCCTCGCGCATGCCGGCGTCGACTGGCAGGCCGTGGCCGGCGCGGCGATCGGGCGCGCCGATGCGGGCGG
>DASVLN010000034.1:0-1898 GCA_036384855.1 Burkholderiaceae bacterium
CCGCCGCGCCCGCGCAACCGCTGGACGCCCGCCAGCTCGCCAAGCTGGCGCTGGCGGCGCAGCGCGAGATCGCCCAGCGCTGCGAGCGCCAGTTCGCCGAGGCCTGCCGCGACCTGCGGCGCACCAACGACAAGGTGCTGACCGACCCCGCCGCGGCCGCCGCGGACGCCCAACAGCTGGCCCGGGCGCTGCTGGACAAGATGCTGGTCGAAGGCGAGCCCTGCCTGCGTGTGCTGGGCGAGATGTCCAGCGACCGCCACGCCGCGCACGCGATGAACGTGACGGTGATCTCGCTGATGCTGGCGCGCCAGCTCTCCGTGCCGCAGCCGGTGCTGATGGCGCTGGGCGTGGGCGCGCTGATGCACGACGTCGGCAAGATCGCGCTGCCCGATCGCGTGCGCCTCGCGCGCGAGGACTTCAACGCCAGCGAGGCCGCGCTGTACCGCGACCACGTGGCGCAGGGACTGATCCTCGGCCGGCGGATGGGGCTCGCCCCGGACGCGCAGCTCGTGATCGCGCAGCACCACGAGCACGCCGACGGCACCGGCTTCCCGAGCGCGCTCATGCTGCCGCGGATGTCGCTGCCGGCGCGCATCGTGGCGCTGGTCAACCGCTACGACAACCTGTGCAACGCCGCCAACCCGGCGCATTCGATCACGCCGCACGAGGCCCTGTCGCGCCTGTTCGCGCAGAGCCGCTCGAAGTTCGACGAGACGCTGCTCTCCGGCTTCATCAAGATGATGGGCATCTACCCGCCAGGGTCGGTGGTGCAGCTCAACGACGACCGCTACGCGATGGTCATGACCGTCAACGCCGCGCACCCGCTCAAGCCGCGCGTGCTGGTGTACGAGACGGGCGTGCCGGTCGACGAGGCGCTGCACGTCGACCTCGAGCGCGAGCCGCTGCTGGGCATCCGCCGCAGCCTGAAGCCGGCCCAGCTGCCGACGCGGGCGCACGACTACCTCAAGCCGCGCCAGCGCGTGTCGTACTTCTTCGACGTCGAGAGCGCGCCGAAGGAAGAGCCGCACGAGGAGGTGACGGCATGACTGCTGCCCGCCGCGCGGAGGCCGCGCGATGACGCCGGCCGCCCCGCTGCTGACCGCGGTCGCGGCGAGGCCCGCCTTCTCCGGCGTCCTGGCGCTGCTGGCCGCGATCGGCGAGCCGGCGTGGGTGGTCGACGCCGCGCGCTGCTGCGTGCTGGCCGCCAACCTCGAGGCGGAGGAGCTCTTCGGCCGCGGCGAGCTCGAGGGCCTGGACGCCGAGGACGTGATCCCCGACCTCGAGGACATCGCCTACTGGGATGGCGTGCGCTGCGGCAGCGTGGGCACGCTCGAGACCGAGGCGGAGCTGCACCTGCCGGGCGGGCGCACGCTGGCCGTCGTCCGCCGCATCGCGCCGTTGTGGCTCGCCGACGGCACCGCGCTGTACCTGGTGCAGGTGCGCGACCGCACGCACGAGCGGCGCGTCGAGCGCGAGCGCGAGACCGCGCTGGCCGAGCTCCGGGCGACGCTCGAGGCGACCGCGGACGCGATCCTCGTGACCGACCTGGCGGGCCGCATCCGCGGCTTCAACCGCCGCTTCGCGGCCCTGTGGGCGATTCCCGACGCGGCCCTGCACGCCGCCGACGACCGCGCCGTGCACGCATGGCTGCGGATGAACGTGATGGACGTCGACGCCTACGACCGCCGGCTCGAGGACGTCTTCGCGCACACGCTGGCCGAGGCGCGCGACGAGATCGCCCACGTCAACGGCGCCATCATCGAGCGCCACGCGCAGCCGCAGTGGAGCCAGGGGCGGCCGATCGGACGCGTGTTCTCGTTCCGCGAGCTCAACCCGCGGCGCTGCGGCGCGCCGCAGCCGGCCGGCCACGACGGCGTCGACCAGCTCACCGCGCTGCC
>DASVLN010000035.1:0-2035 GCA_036384855.1 Burkholderiaceae bacterium
GCGGCGGCTGACCCTGCGCCCGCGCGGGCGACCGCGCCCGTGGGACAATCCGCCCCGTGAAGCGAGCCAGACCGCCGCTGGCACACCGGCCGAAAGGCCGTGCTGGAGGAAGGTCCGGACTGCACAGGGCAGCGCAGCAGCTAACGGCTGTCCGCCGACAACCCGCAAGGGCCTAAGGCGAGGATCAGAGCAACAGAGACGAGCCGATTCAGTTCGGGTGAAACGGGCAATCTCTGCGCGCAGCAACATCAAGTAGGCGGACGCCGACCCGGCCCGGGGAGTCCGCGGGTAGATGGCATCGAGCCGTCCTGGCGACAGGCGGCCCAGACGAATGGCGGTCACGCGCCCGGCGACGGGCGCGCACAGAATCCGGCCTATCGGCTCGCTTCACTCTTAATCGCGCGCGGCGCCCGGCCGGGGACGACGCGCCTGGAGCCGCCGTCCTCGCCGCATGAATCCTGAAGCCGCAACCCTCTGGCGCCGACCGCGCTGGAGTCTCGCCGCCCTGCTCGCCTGCCTGGGCATGCTGGGCGCGTTCTCGATCGACACCTACATCCCCGCGTTCTCCAGCATCGGCCGCGCGCTCGACGCGACGCCGGTGCAGATGCAGCAGACGCTCTCGGCCTACCTGCTGGGCTTCGCCGTGATGAACCTGTTCCACGGCGCGCTGTCGGACAGCCTCGGCCGCCGTCCGGTCGTGCTGTGGGGGATCGCGATCTTCACGCTCGCCTCGCTGGGCTGCGCGCTGTCGCAGACGGTCGGGCACCTCATCTTCTTCCGGCTGGTGCAGGGCATGAGCTCGGGCGCGAGCATGGTCGTGGCGCGCGCCATCATCCGCGACATGTTCCCGCCCGACGAGGCGCAGCGCGTGATGTCGCAGGTGACGATCTTCTTCGGCGTCGCCCCCGCGATCGCGCCGGTGTTCGGCGGCCTGCTGCTGGTGCATTTCGGCTGGCATTCGGTGTTCGTGTTCCTGACCTTCGTCGGCGCGACGCTGTGGACGCTCAGCTGGCGCGTCCTGCCCGAGACGCTGCACCCGACCCAGGTGCAGCCGATGCACGTCGGCCACCTGATGCGCGGATACTGGCAGATGGGCTCGGATCCGCGCTTCCTCGCGCTCGCGTTCGCCTCGGGCGTGCCGTTCAACGGCATGTTCCTCTACATCCTGTCGGCGCCGGTGTTCCTCGGCGACCTGCTGCACCTGCCGCCGACGCGCTTCTTCTTCCTGTTCCTGTTCACCATCGGCGGGATCATGGGCGGCGCGTACTTCTCGGGCCGGCTGGCGGGCAAGATGCCGGCGCGCCGGCAGATCGCGATCGGCTTCACCATCATGTTCGGCATCGCGACCCTCAACCTGCTGATGAACCTGCTCGTGCCGGCGCGCGCGCCGTGGGCGATCCCGCCGATCGGCATCTTCTCGTTCGGCTGGGCGCTGATGGTGCCGGTCGTGACCTTGCTGGTGCTCGACCAGGTGCCGCAGCGGCGCGGCATGGCCTCGTCGTTGCAGGCCTGCATCGGCAGCCTGGCCAACGCGTTCGTGGCGGGCGTGATCTCGCCGCTCGTCATGCACTCGACGGTCGCGCTGGCGGCGGCGTCGCTGGCGATGTCGTGCGTGGGCATCGTCGCCTGGATCTACGTGCGCAACCGGCTGGCCGTGGCGCCGAGCTGACGCGCCGGCCGCGACGCGGCGCGCGGCTCAAGTCCGGCTCGCAGCGGCCGATCACAAGGGGGCATCCCGTCCGTGATCCGCCCAAGGCCATGCGTCATCGCCTCACCCTTTCCGTCGCCGCCGCGCTCGCGCTGGCCGCCACGTCCGCCCGCGCCGAGCCGGCGGGCCCCGCCGTCGTCGTCGGCCAGCTCGGCGGCATGCCGACCTCGCCGGCGTTCCGCATGGACATGAACAAGGGCAAGACCGGCGCGCCCGAGCCGACGCGGCTGGGCGCGATGCCCATCGAGACCAAGGCCTCCGCCGCCGAGGCCGCCGCGGCGGACAAGGGCAGGGAGGCGAAGCCCTCCAAGGCCGGCGAGCCTGCGG
>DASVLN010000036.1:0-4334 GCA_036384855.1 Burkholderiaceae bacterium
CGCGATGGGATTGGGCGCGTGGCTGCGCTCGCGCGGCGTGCCGCTGTCGCCGGTGCCCGAGGCGCAGGCCGGCACGCCTGGCCCGGGCGCGCCGGCGCAGGGCGCGATTCCCGTGCCGCTGACGACGCTGGAGGGCCGCACGCTGACCGCCGCGGACATCGGCCACCGCAGCGTCGTGCTGAATTTCTGGGCGCCGTGGTGCCCGCCTTGCGTTCGCGAGATGCCCGAGATCGACCGCTTCTCGCGCTCGGCGGCGGGCAAGGACACGCTCGTGATCGGGCTGGCGATCGACGAGAAGCCGGCCGTCGACAAGTTCCTCGCCGAGCACCCGGTCGGCTTCCCGATCGTGGTCCTCGGCTACTCAGGCCTGTCGTGGGTGCGGCAGCTCGGCAATGACAGCCAGGCCCTGCCCTTCAGCGTCGTCTTCGACCGCGGCGGGCACAAGGTCGTCCAGCGCAAGGCCGGGGCGACGACCGCCGGCGAGCTGCAGGGCTGGGTGGCGAAGCTCTAGTCCGGCCGGGCAGCGGGGGCGCTTGCCGACTCGATCTCGCACGATCCGCCCGGATCCGGGCGTGAGATCGGCAAAATCCGGGCCCAGACCCTTAGCCGGGGTCGGCGCGGGTTGTCAAGCACTCTTTTTGGGGTAAATTCTCGCTTCGTTGCGTGATCAGCACGTAACCGGCGTAAAGTTCGCATCCTTCAAAACGACACAGTCGGCGGCCCCGCGGCCGACTTCCGCTTCGCATGAACGTTCTCGTGCTTCATGGCCCCAACCTGAACCTGCTCGGTCTGCGCGAGCCGGCGGTGTATGGAAGTGCCACGTTGCCCGACATAGAACAGCAATTGAAGCAGATCGCTGCAGAAGCCGGCGCCCGGTTGGAGAGCCTGCAGAGCAACCATGAAGGCGTGCTGATCGACCGCGTGCATGCGGCCCGAACCGACGGCACCGACTTCATCGTGATCAATCCCGCGGGCTTCACCCACTCGAGCGTCGCGCTGCGCGACGCGCTGGCGGCGGTCGCGATCCCGTTCGTCGAAGTCCATCTCTCGAACATCCATCGCCGCGAGCCGTTCCGGCACCACTCGTATTTTTCCGACCTGGCCGAAGGCGTCATCTGCGGTCTCGGCGCGCAGGGATACACCCTGGCGCTGCGGTTCGCCCTCTCGCGCGCGCCCGTGCGCGACTGACGCCGATCTCCGGCCCCAAGGCGCCCGGCCGGGCGCTCCCTTGCCCAGACAGACTTTTCCCAGGAGACCGTTCCATCATGGACATGCGCAAGCTCAAGACCTTGGTCGACCTCGTTTCGGAGTCCAACATCTCCGAACTCGAAATCACGGAAGCCGAAGGCAAGGTCCGCATCGTCAAGGGCGGCTACGGCGGCGTGCCGGCGACGATGATGATGCAGCCGACGGCGCCGATGATGATGCCGACCCAGGCCCAGGCCCAGCCCGCCGCCGCGGCCGAGCCCGCCGCGGGTGCGGCGCCCGAGGCGCCCGCGATCACCGGCCATGTGGTCAAGTCGCCGATGGTCGGCACGTTCTATCGCTCCTCCAGCCCCGGCTCGAAAGCCTTCGTCGAGATCGGCAGCCAGGTCAAGGAAGGCGACCCGGTCTGCATCGTCGAGGCGATGAAGATCATGAACGAGATCGAGGCCGACATGGCCGGCACCATCAGCAAGATCCTGGTCGAGAACGGCCAGGCCGTCGAGTACGGCCAGCCGCTGTTCATCATCGAGTAAGCGGCCCGCCACGTCCGACCCGGATCCTCGTCCATGTTCAAGAAAATCCTCATTGCCAACCGCGGCGAGATCGCGCTGCGCATCCAGCGCGCGTGCCGCGAGATGGGCATCCAGTCCGTCGTCGTCTACTCCGAGGCCGACCGCGACGCCAAGTACGTCAAGCTCGCCGACGAAGCGGTCTGCATCGGCCCGGCGCCGTCGGCGCAGAGCTACCTCAACATGCCGGCCATCATCTCGACCGCCGAGGTGACCGACGCGGAGGCGATCCACCCGGGCTACGGCTTCCTGTCCGAGAACGCCGACTTCGCCGAGCGCGTCGAGAAGAGCGGCTTCACCTTCATCGGCCCGACGCCCGAATCGATCCGCATGATGGGCGACAAGGTGTCGGCCAAGCAGGCGATGATCAAGGCGGGTGTGCCCTGCGTGCCGGGCTCCGAGGGCGTGCTGCCGGAGGATCCGAAGGAGATCATCCGCATCGCCCGCACGATCGGCTACCCGGTCATCATCAAGGCCGCGGGCGGCGGCGGCGGGCGCGGCATGCGCGTCGTGCACACGGAAGCGGCCCTCGTGAACGCGGTGCAGATGACGCGCAGCGAGGCCGGTGCGGCGTTCGGCAACCCGAACGTCTACATGGAGAAGTTCCTCGAGCACCCTCGCCACATCGAGATCCAGGTGCTCGCGGACACGCACAAGAACGCCGTCTGGCTGGGCGAGCGCGACTGCTCGATGCAGCGCCGCCACCAGAAGATCATCGAGGAAGCGCCGGCGCCGGGCATCCAGCGCCGCGTGATCGAGAAGATCGGCGAGCGCTGCGCCGCCGCCTGCAAGCGCATCGGCTACCGCGGCGCGGGCACCTTCGAGTTCCTGTACGAGAACGGCGAGTTCTATTTCATCGAGATGAACACGCGCGTGCAGGTCGAGCACCCGGTGACCGAGCTCGTCACGGGCGTCGACATCGTGCAGATGCAGATCCGCGTCGCCGCCGGCGAGCCGCTGCCGTTCGCGCAGCGGCAGATCCAGATGCGCGGCCACGCCATCGAGTGCCGCGTCAACGCCGAGGATCCGTACAAGTTCATCCCGTCGCCGGGCCGCGTCACGATGTGGCACCCGCCGGGCGGCCCCGGCGTGCGCGTCGACTCGCACATCTACACGAACTACTTCGTGCCCTCGAACTACGACTCGATGGTCGGCAAGATCATCGTCCACGGCGACACGCGCGACCAGGCGCTCGCGCGCATGCGCACGGCGCTGTCGGAGACGGTGGTCGAAGGCATCCAGACCAACATCCCGCTGCACCGCGAGCTGATGGTCGACGCCAAGTTCATCGAGGGCGGCACCAGCATCCACTACCTGGAAGGCTGGCTGGCGCAGCATCGCCGCTGATCGGCCCCGCTCCATGTTCGAACTCGTCCTGCAGGCGCCCGAGGCGCTGGTCGAAACGGTCTCCGACGCGCTGATGGAGGAGCTCGACGCGCTGTCGGTCTCCGTCGAGGATTCGGACGCCGACACGCCCGCCGAGCGCGCGCTGTTCGGCGAGCCGGGCATGCCGCCGCCGAGCGCCGGCTGGGCGCGTTCGACGCTGAAGGCGCTGTTCGAGACCGAGGACGCGGCCAGCGCCGCCGCGACGCTGCTGCTCGCGCAGGATTGGCGCGCGCTGTTCGGCGACGAAGCCGGCCCGGGTCCGAGCGTCACGGCGCTGCACGAGGTCGAGGAGCAGGACTGGGTGCGGCTCACGCAGTCGCAGTTCGACCCGGTGGGGATCACGCCGGGCTTCTGGATCGTCCCGACCTGGCACGAGCCCCCGGCCGGCGCGCGACGCGTCATCCGGCTCGACCCGGGCATGGCCTTCGGCACCGGGACGCATCCGACGACCCGCATGTGCCTGGGCTGGATCGCGGCGCACGAGGCCGAGGTCGCCGGCGCGCGCGTGCTGGACTACGGCTGCGGCTCGGGAATCCTCGCGATCGGCGCGGCCATGCACGGCGCGGCGACGGTCGACGCGGTCGACATCGACCCGGCCGCCGTCACCACGTCGCAGCAGAATGCGCAGGCCAACGGGGTGACGCTGGCCACCGGCCTGCCGGACCTGGCCGCCGGCGAGTACGCCGTCGTCCTGGCCAACATCCTCGCGACGCCGCTGAAGATGCTCGCCCCGCTGCTGTGCGCGCACCTCGCGGCCGGCGGGCACCTGGTGCTCGCGGGCATCCTCGATCGCCAGGCCGACGAGCTGAAGGCCGCCTACGCGCCCTGGCTCGCGCTGGAGGTCGCTCGCACCGAGGACGGCTGGATCCTCATGACCGGCCGCAAGGCCGGCTGATCGCCCCGTCGGCGTCGGCCCGGATACGGTGGTAGGGTATGCAAGCCCGTGGCCGGCCGCATCGGAGCGGCTCCTGCCGCGTGGCATGATTCGCGGATGAGCCTCGCCACCCGCTGCCCCGCCTGCGGCACGATCTTCCGTGTCGTGCAGGACCAGCTCAAGGTGTCCGAGGGCTGGGTGCGGTGCGGCCAGTGCCACGAGGTGTTCCACGGCATCGAGGCGCTGTTCGACCTCGACAGCGATCCGGCCGTCGCGGCGCGGCGCGCGGCGACGCGCAC
>DASVLN010000037.1:0-2048 GCA_036384855.1 Burkholderiaceae bacterium
CACCGGCGGCAGGCCCAGCGCGGCGAGCACGGCCGCCGTCGTGACGCGGCCGGGATCCTCCTCGAGCCCGTGCACGAGCACCGGCAGTCCCGCGCGGGCGAGCGCCAGCGCCAGCAGCGCGACGAGGTTGGGCAGCTTGCGCGCGCCGTTGTACGACGGCAGGACGACCGCGCCGCCCGCGCCGGGGTCGGGCATGGGTGAGAGCCGCGGCGCGACGGCGTCCATGAAGCCTGCGAGCTCCGCGGGCGTCTCGCCCTTGATGCGCATGGCGATCGCGAAGGCGCCGGCCTCGACGTCGCTCACCTGGCCGTCGAGCAGCCGCGCCATCAGGTCGGCGGCCTGCTCGCGCGAGAGGGCGCGCGCGCCGTCCTTGCCGCGGCCGATCTCGCGCAGATAGGGAGCGATGGTCATGGGTGCAGGGACTTTCGGTGGGAGGAGGCTCGGGCGCAATGCCGCGGCCATTGTGGCGCGCGTCCGGGAAACCGCTCTCGCGCCACGGCGGCCCGGCGCGCACGATCGCGCCGGACGACCGGGGGAGACCACGCATGCAGATCGACTTCCACTTCGGCGCGACGTACGCGATCGCACGCATCGCCGGCTTCGCGCACGCGCCGGCGCAGACCATCGCCACCGCGGCGCAGTACGTCGACGACTCGACGACCAGCGGCTTCCTGCGCTTCGACAACGGCGTGCGCTTCCACCGGCTCGCGACCGCGCACCCGATGATCTCGCTCGAGAACCTGAGCAACGATGCCGCGGCGCTGAGCTGGCTGCCGTTCCACTTCCTGCCCGGCAACGAGGGCCACGACGCCCCGGCCCCGCACGGCGCCGACGCCTATCGCCGCCGCCTGGTCTGCCGTCCCGACAGCCCGGTGGCGCGCGCGATGATGGACGACGTCATCCGCCGCCGCGACGCGCCGCACGCGCTGCACCGGCTGGGCATCGCCGCGCACGTGTTCATCGACACCTTCGCGCACCAGGGCTTCGTCGGCGAGCGCGATCCGCTGAACCGCGCCCGCGACCTGCAGCGCGCCGACGGGCGCCCGCTCGAGGGCTTCGAGCACCTGCCCGCGCTCGGCCACGGCCAGGTCGGCACCTATCCCGACCAGCCAGCGCTGCGCTGGCGCTACGTCGACGGCGAGGACCGCGTGGTCGAGCGCGACAACCCGCGCGACTTCCTGCGCGCCGCCGACCGCCTGTGCCAGGAGTTCCGGCGCCATCTCGCGGGCGATCCGGCGGCCGACGCGCCCGGCCTCGGCGCGGCGCTGCCGGCGGTGCGGCGGCTGGTCGAGGCGCTCGTCGCCGACAGCGGCGAGCAGCGCCTGGAGGGCTGGCTGGAGGCGATCGCCGGCGACGCCTTCGGCTTCGGCCCGGCGCTCCCCCGCTACGTCGGCAAGGGCGAGGGCTCGTGGAAGCACCTGGCGCTGGGCGACGACTACCTGACCTGGCTGCAGAGCGCCGCCGCGGCGCTGCATCGGCGGGAACAGGAGCTCGCGGGCTGGCGCCGCATCGGCGCGGCGCTGGCCGAGGACGTCGTGCACCGCACCGAGGCGCTGGCCGTGCGCCTGGACCTCGAGGAGCATTCGTACCGGTTCTCGGAAGGCTTCCTCGCGAGCGACTACAAGCGCTTCCACGACGCCGCCGAGGAGCAGCGCTACATCGTGTTCCGGACGATACTTCCGCGCTTCGGCATCCACTCGGCCTGACCGCGCCGACCGCCCCGCACGAGCGCCGACCGCCCCGGGGGATGCGCTCGCACCGCGGGCCGTCGGCCCGGAGCTTCGCCCATGACACCCTTCGCACGCCGCCTGCTCGCGCTCTCGATCGTCCTCGCCGCCACGTCCGCCCGCGCCGCGGATCCGCCCGCGGCCGACGTCTTCAAGGACTGGATCGTCGGCTGCGACAACACGCGCCACTGCGAGGCGGTCGGCTACGAGGCCGAGGACGCGGCCCAGGACGGCGTCGTCGCGCTCTGGATCGGGCGCGACGCCGGCCCGGGCGCGCCGGTGCGGGCGCGCATCGGCGTGGGCTCGGTCGACCAGGACGAC
>DASVLN010000038.1:0-2748 GCA_036384855.1 Burkholderiaceae bacterium
GCGGCGATCTCGCGCCAGCTCGGCTGGAACGCCGCGCCGCCGCTGCCGGGCGGCGGCGCCTGAGGAAGCCTGGCGCGCGGCGACCGTCTTGCCGCCGGCGCAGGCCGAACTGGACGGTGCGCGCGGACGCTGACGTCGACCTGAGGCGCGGCTGCGCGGGCACCGTGATTGCTGTGTCCGGGTTACTGCGGATGGACGCGCTGCGCGTTCCGCATGGCATTCCTCCCAACCCACACAGGAGCTCGCATCATGCGTCAATTCACCAAGAAGCTCGCGATCGTCGGTACCGCCGCCGGCCTCATGACGGCCCTGGGCGTCGCCTGGGCCCAGGTCGCCACCTATGCCGACCCGAACGCCGCGCCCGACCAGAGCGTGACGGTCACGAACGACCACAAGCCGCACATCATGTATTTCGCCGACCAGGGCAACTCGCCCGAGACGGATCCCGCGGCCCACCTGCTGCTGATCAAGGACGCGCCGCAGCCGCAGCCGGTCGCCATGGAAGAGACGACCACGACCTCGACGACGGTCGCCGACGCCACGCCGCCGGCCGACACCTCGTCGCAGTCGACGACCTCGACCGACACGACCGCCGCGGCCCCGGTCGACACGACGAGCACCGCGCCGGCCGACGACACCTCGGCGCCCCCGCCGAAGGCCGACCGCAACTGACGGCCTGACGCACCTGCCACGCGCGCGACGGGCTCGCCTGTCGCGCGCGCGCTCGCGAGGCAAGCGCCGTCCTGCGGACTGCGGTGCGAGCTCCCTTCGGAACGGCCGGCGGGGGTTCATTCCTCCCGGAACACGCCGGCGCGGCTGCGGCTCGTCTCGATCGTCCCGCGCCCGTGGCGCAGCTCGATCGCGTAACGGCCGTCGGCCAGGCGCCGCGCGACCGCGACCGCGCGCAGGTTGACGATCGCGTTGCGGTGCACCTGCACGAAGCGGCGCGGGTCGAGGCCGGGCAGCAGGTCGCGCAGGGGCGTGCGGATGAGCGCTTCCGTCTCCGCGGTGACGACCTGCGTGTAGCCCGGCACGGCGCGCAGCGCCAGCACCTCGTCCACCGCGATCAGCCGGGTGGCGTTGCCGACCACGGCCTTGATCCATTCGAGCCGCTCTGCCGCGGGGACGTTCGCCGCGGCCTGTCCGGGCGCCTGTTCGACGAGCGCCCGCTCCAGCGCCGCGAGCCGCTGCGCGACCGCCTGGCCGTCATGCCGATCGGCGAGCCGCGCGCGCAGCCGCGCCACCGTGTCGGCAAGACGGTCTGCAGCGAGCGGCTTGAGCAGGTAGTCGGCCGCCCGGTGCTCGAACGCGGCGACCGCGTGCTGGTCGTACGCGGTCAGGAACACGATCTCGACCTGGCCCTTGAGCCGGGCCGCGGCGTCCACGCCCGTCATGCGCGGCATCTGCACGTCGAGGAAGACGACGTCGCACGCGAGCCGCTGCACGAGCTGCACCGCCTCGACGCCGTCCGCCGCCTCGCCCACGACCTCGAGCTCCGGCCAGCACGCGGCGAGCTGCTCGCGCAGGTCGGCGCGCAGCCAGGGCTCGTCGTCGGCGAGGACGGCCGTCCAGCGCGGCGTGGGGATTCGGTCCATCGTCAATCGCTCCGCTTGACCGGCATCAGCAGCACCGCACGGCAGCCGCCGCCGGGCGCCTGTTCGAGGCTCAGGCAGGCGCGGTCGCCGAACACCGCGCGCAGTCGCTCGCCGAGCCACTTGATGCCCGTGCCCGAGCCGTTCGCCGGCGTCACCTCGCCGGGCCGGCGCACGGGGCCGGGGCCGTTGTCGGTGACGCTCAGCGTGAGGATGCCGCCGCAGCCGCGCGCCTCGACGCGCACGTGCGCGGGCGCGCCGTCGGCCGGCATGCCGTGCTTGAACGCGTTCTCCAGCAAGGTCAGCAGCAGCGCGGGCGGCAGGCGGGCGTCGTGCCATTCGGGGGCGACGTCGATCTCCACCCGCAGCCGGTCGCCCAGGCGCATCGACTGGATCGCCGCGAAGGCGGAGCACAGCTCGAGCTCCTGGGCAAGCGTCACCTCGAGCTCGCGCAGGCTCGGCAGCGCGACGCGGAAGTAGCGCACGAGGTGGTCGACGAGCTTCTGCGCCAGCACCGCGTCGTGGCGCACCAGGTAGCGCAGGTTGGCGAGCGCGTTGTAGAGGAAGTGCGGCTCGACCTGCGCCTGCAGCAGCTGCAGCGACATGCGGATGCGCGCGGCCTCGGCCTCGGCGGCGTCGGTGCGCGAGCGCAGCAGCTCCGCCTGGACGGAGAACAGCTCGCGCTCGCGCCGGCGCTCGCGGCGTCGCAGGTGCTCCAGCCACCACAGCGCGATGCCGACCAGCGCGCCCGTCACGAGGCTGCCGGCGACCATGTGCCAGGCGATCGGGCGCTCCGCGAAGCGCTCCAGCGAGCGTCCGCGCCACGCCACGCTGATCCAGATCCCCACCAGGCCGCCGCAGACGCCGCCGAACGCGCATCGCAGCGGATAGCCGCGCCACTGCGCCGCGCGGCGGCCCGGCACGCCCAGCGCCGCGGCGAACGTGCCGGCGAGCGTCAGCGCCAGCACCGGCAGCAGCAGGTGCAGGAACACGAGCCACTCGCGCGGCCCCTCGAGCGCGATGAGCGCGCTCAGCCCGGTCGTGAGGACGGCCACGATCGGCGCGTGCTGGCGCAGGCTGTTCGACTCGGCGTCCGCATCGTCGTCCGCGGGCACGTCCGGCCGCGTCGAGGCGGGCGGGGGCTCCACCGCCGCGG
>DASVLN010000039.1:0-8497 GCA_036384855.1 Burkholderiaceae bacterium
GGCCGCCTCGTCCGCGCGCCCGAGCCGGGCCTCGCCGTAGAGCGCGTCGGCCAGCAGGCGCGCCTCGCGGGCGCCCTGGCCCTCGTGGCGGGCGCGCGGGAGCTCCGCGTCGATCAGCGCGATCGCGTCGGCGTGGCGGCCCAGCACCGTCAGCAGCTGCGCGCGCACGAGCGGCATCTCGGCGAGCAGCATGTCGTTGCCCACGCCCGCGTCGTAGTTGCCGGTGGACTCGGCCTCCAGCAGCACGCGCTGCGCATCGGCGACGTCGGCGCGGCCGAAGGCGTCCTCCAGCCCGATGCGGCCGGCCTGGAACGCGGCGAGGTTGTGCAGCATGACGCTCACGAGCGAGACGTCGCCCTCCGAGGCCGCGTGCTGGCGGGCGCGCTTGTACCAGGGCTGCGCGCGGGCATCGTGGCCGGCGACGCGCCAGCAGTTTCCGATCACGAGCGTCGCGCGCGCGAGCGCGGCGTGGCCGTCGGCGGGCGCGACGCGCACGGCCTCGCTCGCGTGGGCGCAGGTCGCCTCGGGGTCGTTGGCGTTGAGGTCGGCGTTCGACAGCCAGGCCGCGCACTCGGCCAGCAGGCCGGGCTCGCCTGCGATCGAGGCGAGCTCGTGCGCGCGCCGGAACTTCGCCCGCGACGACGGCGCCAGCGCGCCGAAGTGCTCGATCAATCCCTCGACCAGCGCGACCCACGCACTCAGCGCCGGGTTCTTCAGGCGCTGGCTCTGCGAGCGCAGGCCCTGCAGCGCGAAGCGCGCCTCCGCGAACTGGCCGTGGCGCGCGAGCAGCGCCGCGCGGCGCGACTTCAGGCACTCGCGCTCGTACACGCCTTCCGCCTGGGCGATCTCGGCGTCCAGGCGTTCGAGCAGGCGGCTCATCTGCGTGCTGCGCAAGGGACGACGGGCGCTCGGGGGAGTCGTCAGCCGGCCAGGCGCTGGAACGCCTCGCGGTACTTGGCGGCCGTGCGCTCGGCGACGTCCGCGGGCATCGCCGGGGCCGGCGCCTTCTTGTTCCAGGGCTGGCCGTCGATGCGCACGCTCTCGAGCCAGTCGCGCACGAACTGCTTGTCGTAGCTGGCCGGGTTGTGCCCTTCGGCGTAGCCGTCGACCGGCCAGTAGCGCGACGAATCGGGCGTCAGCACCTCGTCCATCAGCGTGAGCGTGCCGTCGGCATCGAGGCCGAACTCGAACTTGGTGTCGGCAATGATGATGCCCTTGGTCAGCGCGTACTCGGCGGCGCGCTCGTACAGCGCGATCGAGACGTCGCGCACCCGGGCCGCGAGCTCGGCGCCGATCATCGAGGCGGCGACGTCGAAGGAGATGTTCTCGTCGTGCGCGCCGGCCTCGGCCTTGGTGGCGGGCGTGAAGATGGGCTGGGGCAGCTTCGAGGCGTTCTTCAGGCCGGCGGGCAGCTTCACGCCGCAGACCGACTGGCTCTCCTGGTACTCCTTCCAGCCCGAGCCGGCGAGGTAGCCGCGCACCACCGCCTCGATCGGCAGGGGCTTGAGGCGCTTGACCAGCATCGAGCGATCGCGCACCTGCGCCACCTCGTCGGGCTGGACGACCGACTCCGGCGCCTCGCCGGTCAGGTGATTGGGGACGATGCCCTCGAGCTTGCCGAACCAGAACAGGGCCATCTGCGTGAGCAGCGCGCCCTTGCCCGGGATCGGCTCGCCGAGCACGACGTCGAACGCCGAGAGCCGATCGGTCGCGACCATCAGGATGCGGTCCTCGCCGACGGCGTAGTTGTCGCGCACCTTGCCGCGCGCCAGCAGCGGCAGGGAGTGGAGGGACGTGGTCAGCAGCGCGTCGGCGGGCATGGCAGAGGCAGTTCTTTGGAAAGCCCTTATTGTGCCTTGTCACCCCGGCTCCGGCGCCGCCGCTCGTGCATCGCGAACGAGACGCCGGGGAGCGACGGATCCGGCTGCGCCGGGCCGCTCGCGGCCAGCCCCTCGGGGGCAGGGAGCGCCAGCGACCGCGGGGTCGTCAATTCACGGTCTGGGCGAGCTGGCCGCTCTCGTACCTGGCCGCGACGACCTGAAGCGACTCCGGCTTGATCTTGCCGGCCTGCCCCTCGCAGCCGAACTCGACGTAGCGCTGGCGGCAGATCTGCTTGGCCGCCTCGCGCGCGGGCTTCAGGTAGTCGCGCGGGTCGAACTTGTCCGGGTTCTCGGCCATGTACTTGCGGATCGCGCCGGTCATCGCGAGGCGGATGTCGGTGTCGATGTTGATCTTGCGCACGCCGTGCTTGATCGCCTCCTGGATCTCCTCGACCGGCACGCCGTAGGTCTCCTTCATCGCGCCGCCGTGCTCGCGGATGATCGCCAGCAGCTCCTGCGGCACCGACGACGAGCCGTGCATCACGAGGTGGGTGTTCGGGATCCTGCGGTGGATCTCCTTGATGCGGCTGATCGCGAGGATGTCGCCGGTGGGCTTGCGCGTGAACTTGTACGCGCCGTGGCTCGTGCCGATCGCGATCGCCAGCGCGTCCAGCTGCGTCTTCTTGACGAAGTCGGCGGCCTGCTCGGGATCGGTCAGCAACTGCTCCATCGTCATCGTGGCGTCGGTGCCGTGGCCGTCCTCCTTGTCGCCCTTCATCGTCTCGAGCGAGCCGAGGCAGCCCAGTTCGCCCTCGACCGTCACGCCCAGCTTGTGGGCCATGTCGACGACCTTGCGCGTGACGTCGACGTTGTAGTCGTAGCTGGCGATGGTCTTGCCGTCGGCCTGCAGCGAGCCGTCCATCATCACCGAGCTGAAGCCGAGGTCGATCGCGCCGCGGCAGACGTCCGGGCTCTGGCCGTGATCCTGGTGCATGACCAGCGGGATCTGCGGCCAGCTCTCCACCGCCGCCTGGATCAGGTGCTTGATGAAGGGCTCGCCGGCGTACTTGCGGGCGCCGGCCGAGGCCTGCAGGATGACCGGGGCGCCGACTTCGGCCGCCGCGGTCATCACCGCCTGCACCTGCTCGAGGTTGTTGACGTTGAACGCCGGGATGCCGTAGCCGTTCTCGGCCGCGTGATCCAGCAGTTGACGCATCGAAACGAGAGGCATGGGAAGTCCTTCAGGGATGTTGCGAAAGCGGGTCGCGGCACGGCGGCGCACCACCGTGCCACAGAATCGGGCGGCGCGGTTCGTAACCTCGCCGTAACTTGCCCATTTTATCGATGTGGGCGGGCGCCGGAGGCAATCGCCTTGCCCGGCCGTCCGAGGACGCGCCCGCGAGGCGCCGGCCAGCCAACCGTCGCCGCGGGGCTTGCCGGCATGCGGGGGGCACCGATTACGCCGCGGTTACGGCACCGCGGGCACCCCGGCCGGCAGCCGCGCTCGCGCCGGCGGCCGGCGAATTCCCGGGTGTTTCCGGCCCTGTTCCACGGCTCCCAGCCCTCACGTTCCGGGACACTTCGTCCGACACGGCCGCCGCCGCGGCCATCCCGGAGCCCTGCATGGCACGCATCGAACTCTCCACGCTGACCCGCACGATCACCGCCGACGCGCTCGCGCATCCGACCGACCTCGGCCCGATGCTGGCGCGCCGGCACTCGCTGTCGCGCGGCACGATGGGCAAGCACCTGCGCCGGCTCGTGGAAAGCGGCTGGCTGGTGCGCACCGGCGGCTCGCGCCCCTGCTTCGCGCCCGGCCGCCAGCGCGAGGTCACCCACGAATACGCCGTCGCCGGCCTCGACGAGCACACCCCCTGGCTGCGCGACATCCACCCGGTGCTCGCGTTGCCGCCCGCGGTCGCGCGCGTCGCGCAGCACGTCTTCGGGGAGCTCCTGAACAACGCGATCGACCATGCGCAGGCGACGCGCGTCACGGTGTCGGTGCGCCAGACGCCGACGCACCTGCACATCCTGATCGGCGACGACGGCCTGGGCGTGTTCAACCAGCTCGCGCAGAAGGCGCAGCTCCCCGACGCGCAGCGCGCGGCACTCGAGATCTCCAAGGGCCGCCTGACGACGCAGCCCGAGTGCCACGGCGGCCGCGGCCTGTTCTTCGTCGCGCGCATGGTCGACGCGATGAACCTGCAGTCCAACGGCCAGGTGCTGCAGTGGCGGCACCGCGGCGAGTCGGTGCAGTTCCGCACCCATCCGCTCAACCGCACCGGCACCACCGTGTTCGTGAGCCTGGCGCTCGACACCCAGGTGCGCCCGACCGACGCCTACAGCGCCTACGGCTCCGACGACGCCCCGCTCGACTTCAGCCGCACCCAGGTGCCGCTGCGGCTGCTGACCGACAACGGCCTCACGCTCGACTCCCGCGCCCAGGCGCGCTGGGTCGTCTCGCGGCTGGAGCTGTTCGCGACCGCGGAGCTCGACTTCGACGGCGTCGACGACGTCGGCCCCAGCTTCATCGACGAGGTCTTCCGCGTCTATGCGAACGCCCACCCGCAGGTGAAGCTGCAACCGACCAAGACCAGCGAACGCGTCGGCAAGCTGCTCGCAGCGTCGGTGCACTGAACCAAGGCGCAAGCGCCACGACGCGCCCCCCCGACAAGCGCGAGCGCAGCAACGCCCCCCCACAGCGCGAGCGCAGCGACGCGCCCCCCAGCGCGAGCGCAGCGACGCGCCCCCAGCGCGAGCGCAGCGACGCGCCGCCCAGCGCCGGCGCTGCCGCTCGAACGGCCCAAACGAGACACGGGGAAGCGGCAGATCCGGCTCCGCCGGTCTGCACGCGCAAGCCCCCTCGGGGGGCAGCCCGCGCCAGCGGGCGTGGGGGCCGTCAATTCACTCTGCAGACCTTGAGCATGTTGGTGCCGCCGGGATAGCCCATCGGCTCGCCGCACGTGATCGCGTAGGTGTCTCCCGGACGCAGCACGCCCTGGGCGACGAGCAGCTTCTCGGCCGCCGCCAGCGCCTGGTCGCGGTCGTCGAAGGCCTGGATCAGCAGCGGCTGCACGTTGCGGTACAGCGCCATGCGGCGCTGCGACAGCGGCTGGGAGGTCAGCGCGAAGACCGGCACGTGGGTGCGGTGGCGACTCATCCAGAGCGCGGTCGAGCCGGACTCGGTCAACGCGACGATCGCCTTGCAGCCCAGGTGGTGCGCCGTGAAGAGCGCGCCCATCGCGATCGACTGGTCGATGCGGCCGAACTTCTTGTTGACGAAGTCCGTGTCCAGCGAGACGTCCTCGGCACGCTCGGCCTCGACGACGATGGCCGACATGGTCTCCACCGTCTCGACCGGATAGCGCCCTGCGGCGGTCTCGGCGCTGAGCATCACGGCGTCGGTGCCGTCCAGCACCGCGTTGGCGACGTCCGAGACCTCGGCGCGCGTCGGCACCGGCGCGTGGATCATGCTCTCCATCATCTGCGTGGCGGTGATGACGACCTTGTCCATGTCGCGCGCCATGCGGATCATGCGCTTCTGCAGCGCCGGCACCGCGGCGTTGCCGACCTCGATGGCCAGGTCGCCGCGCGCGACCATGATGCCGTCGCTCGCGCGCAGGATGGCCTCGAGGTTGGGGATCGCCTCGGTGCGCTCGATCTTGGCGATCATGCCCGGCTTGTGACGCTGCGACTCGCCCGCCACGTTGGCGAGCTGGCGCGCCATCTCCATGTCGGTCGCGTTCTTCGGGAAGCTGACTGCAAGGTAGTCGCAGCGGAAGCTCATGGCCGTGCGGATGTCGTCCATGTCCTTGGCGGTGAGCGCCGGCGCGGTCAAGCCGCCGCCCTGCTTGTTGATGCCCTTGTTGTTGGACAGCTCGCCGCCGATGCGCACCGTGGTGTGCACCTGGTCGCCGCGCACCTCGTCGACCGTCAGCACGATCAGGCCGTCGTTCAGCAGCAGCGTGTCGCCCGGCTTCACGTCGCGCGGCAGCTCCTTGTAGTCGAGGCCGACGCCCTCGACGTCGCCCGGCTCCATGCGCGAGGCGTCGAGCACGAACCTCGCGCCGTTCTCGAGCATCACCTTGCCTTCGGCGAACTTGCCGACGCGGATCTTCGGCCCCTGCAGGTCGGCCATCAGCGCGACGGTGCGGCCGACGCGCTCGGCGATCTCGCGCACGAGGTTGGCGCGGTCGATGTGGTCCTGCGCCTTGCCGTGGCTGAAGTTCAGCCGCACCACGTCGACGCCGGCCCGGATGAGGCGTTCCAGCACCTGTGCGTCGGTGGTGGCGGGGCCGAGCGTGGCGACGATCTTGGTACCGCGGGTCATGAGGGACTGTCTCCTGGAGGGCGCTGGTGGAATGGACGCGAAATTATGGGCGACGCGGGCGCCGCCGGGTTACCTCGACGTTACGGAATCACGCCTTGGCGAGCACGGCGGCGACGCAAGCGGCAGAGTGTGCGGTGAAACCCGGTTTCGCGCCAGCGGGCGCCGTGATTCGCGTCGCGAAGGCATTCCCGCGCCGCGGCCGGGGACGTTCCGCGGCCGCGGACGCGGCGCCGGCGCGTCAGCCGGCCGCGCGCTTCTCGAGGATCTCGAACGCCGGCAGCGTCTTGCCCTCCAGCACCTCGAGGAAGGCGCCGCCGCCGGTCGAGATGTAGCCGACGTCCTTGTCGATGCCGTACTTGGCGATCGCGGCGAGGGTGTCGCCGCCGCCGGCGATGCTGAAGGCCGGGCTCGCGGCGATCGCGCGCGCCAGCGTCTCGGTGCCGTGCGCGAAGGCGTCGAACTCGAACACGCCGACCGGGCCGTTCCAGACGATGGTGCCCGCGGCCTTGAGCTGCTCGGCGAGCTTCGCGGCGGTCTGCGGGCCGATGTCGAGGATCAGGTCGTCGTCGGCGACGTCGGCTGCCGCCTTGACGGTGGCCTCGGCGTCGGCGGCGAATTTCCTGGCGACGACCACGTCGGTCGGGATCGGCACCGCCGCGCCGCGCGCCTGCATCTTGGCGATCACGGCCTTGGCCTCGCCCACGAGGTCCGGCTCGGCCAGGCTCTTGCCGATCTTCAGGCCCGCGGCCAGCATGAAGGTGTTGGCGATGCCGCCGCCGACGATCAGCCCGTCGACCTTCTCCGACAGCGACTGCAGGATGGTCAGCTTGGTCGAGACCTTGCTGCCCGCGACGATGGCCACCAGCGGCCGCTTCGGGTTCGCGAGCGCCTGCGTGATGGCATCGATCTCGGCGGCCAGCAGCGGGCCGGCGCAGGCGACGGGCGCGTACTCGGCGATGCCGTAGGTCGTGCCCTCGGCGCGGTGGGCGGTGCCGAAAGCGTCGTTGACGAAGATGTCGCAGAGCGCGGCCATCTTCTTCGCGAGCTCGGGGTTGTTCTTCTTCTCGCCCTTGTTGACGCGGCAGTTCTCCAGCAGCACGACGCTGCCCGGCTTCACGTCCACGCCGTCGACCCAGTTCGCGACCAGCGGCACGTCGCGGCCCAGGAGCTCGCCCAGGCGCCTGGCCACGGGCGCGAGCGAGTCCTCGGGCTTGAACTCGCCCTCGGTCGGGCGGCCGAGGTGGCTCGTGACCATCACGGCGGCGCCGGCGTCCAGCGCCATGCGGATGCACGGCACCGAGGCGCGCACGCGGGTGTCCTCGGTGATGTTGCCGGCGTCGTCCTGCGGCACGTTGAGGTCGGCGCGGATGAAGACGCGCTTGGCCGTCACCTTGCCGGCGGCGACGAGGTCGGAGAAACGGATCACGTTCATGATGGCTGTCTCGAGCGGTGGAGTTGTCGGGAGAGGTCGTGGCGGCGCGCGGGGCCGCCGGAGCCGCAAGTATCCTCGCCCGGAGGTCCGGCGCGAGTACGAATGCGCGCCGCGCGGGCGCGACCGGGCCCGCGCCGCATTGTCGTCCTCGGGAGCGGACACAGGGGCGCGACGGGGCGCCCCGCGAGCGCGAGGCGCCGTTCTTCGGATGGCGGGAGCGTCCGGCGACGCCGGACCGCGGTCAGCCGTGGGCGGCGGACTTGCCGGCGTCGGCGCCAGCCCTGTCGGCGGCCTTGTCGCCCGCCCTGGGCTTGTCGGCGGCCTTGGGCGCCGCCTTGTCGGCCTTGTCCGCCTTGTCGGCCTTGTCCGCGTCGTCGGCAGGCGACGCGTCGTCGCCGTCGGAGGACTTGTCCGCGACCTTGGCGCCCGGGCCGAGCGTCGGCGGGACGACCTCGATCTTGTTCTCGCGCATGTAGTCGTCCATGTCGCGCCAGCCGGCGTAGATGGCGGCCTTGTCGACCCGCTTGTTGAGCGCGAAGCAGTCCTCGATCGCCCGCCCGCCGTGGCGGCAGGCGGCGCCGACGGCCTTGCCGTCCGCCTCGACGCGCGCGGCGGTCACGGTGGCCGACTCGATGCCGAGCTGGTCGCAACCGGCAAGGGGGACGAGGACGGCGGCGGCGAGGAGGGCGAGCAGGGGGCGCGACATGGCGATTTCGGGGCTGTGCGACCCTATATCGGCCGATCGGCGCATCGCTTGAGCCGCCGATCGCCGCGACCGGGCCGCGAACGCCGGCCAGTTCGTACGCGGTCAGCCCAGGACGTCGCCGACCGCCGCCGGCCGCGACTGCAGCCAGGCCGCCACCGGCTGGCGCCTGCCGCCCGGGCGCTGCACCTCGACGAGGGCGAGCGCGTCCG
>DASVLN010000040.1:0-1635 GCA_036384855.1 Burkholderiaceae bacterium
GCGGGGTCGCGGAGACCGGTGCCGGCGCCGCCTCGTTGGCGGCCGGGGCGGCGGCCTCGGTGCGGCCCATCACGGCCTCGAGGCGGCCCGCGTCGGCATCGAAGCGGAACAGCGCCTTGGCGAGCAGCGGCTGCACGCCCAGCAGGTCGATCAGAAAGCCGAGCGCGCCGACGTTGGCGGCCAGGCGGCCGACGGACTGCTCCGACAGCGCACGCGCGGCCGCCTCGTCCACCTCGCCCGCGGGGCGCGCGAGCACGGCGTCGACCTCGTCGCGCATGTGGACGACGGCCTGGCCCGCCTGGTCGAGGCCGAGCACCGAGAGCACGCCGCGCATCGCGGACAGCTTGGCCGGCACGGGCACCAGCGGCTCGCGGTCGCCGGGCGCGCGGTTGAACTTGTCCAGCTGCAGCTCGACCTCGGCCAGCTGCGAGCGCAGCTCCTGCACGACGCTGCCCATGGTCTGGCGATCGGAGGCGCGGCGGTACAGCTCCTCCATCCAAGGCTCGACCGGGCCGGGCGTGCGGCCCTGGCGCGCGAGGTCGATGCGCTCGGCGAGCTGCTGGATGCGGGTGCCGAAGGCGGCGTCGGCGATGTCGGCGTCGTCCAGGGCGGCGTCCAGGCACAGCAGGCCGGTGGCGACCTCCATCGCGAGGCCCGGCGTCGGCACGATGTTGCCGTCGGCGACCTGCGTCACCGCGGCGTCGAGCGCGCGCGCCATGTGCTCGCCCTCGGGGTGCAGCTTGCGCACGACGTCGGCGACGGCCGTCGCCTGCTCGCGCAGGCTGGCGGCGAGGCCGGACTGGCCGGCGGTGGCCGAGGACCACGACTCCTTGAGCGCTTCCACTCGCCGGCGCGCGAGCGGGATCAACGCGGGGTCGTACCGGCCCAGGGCCTCCTGCTCGTAGTCGACCGCCTCGGCCTGCGGCAGGCGGAAGGCCTGGCGCACGGCGGCCAGGCGTGGCGTCGTCGCGGCGTCGCTGCGGGCGCGGGCACAGAAGAACAGCAGGTCCTGCACGAGCCGGTCGGAGACCTCCGACTGGCCGCGCTCGGCCAGGCGCACCTGGGCCAGCAGGCGCGAGGTCAGGCGCTTGGCGTAGACGTCGGCGTCGAGCCGGCCCTGCGCCTGCGCCTCGAAGAAGCCGGCGGCGATCGCCCACAGCCCGGCGAGCTTGGCCGTGCCGCGGTCGGCCGAGCCGGCGGCCAGGCCGGCGAACAGCCGGCTCATCTGCGTGGCGGCCGGACCGACCGGGCCGCGCAGCAGCGCGAGCATGCACTGCTCCATGCGGCCACGGGTATCGGCGTCGGCGCGCAGCGGCTCGGCGCCGGAGAGCGCGGACTGCCCGAGCGCCTGCTCGTTGGCCGCCAGCGCCGCGCCCTGCCAGGCCCCTTCGGCCTGCCAGAGGTCGGCCGGGTGGATGCGGTCGGCTCCGGCGAGCACCTGCACCTCGCAGTACTGCGGGAACAGCGCGAGCGGCGAGACCGGCTTGCCGGCGAGCTGGCGGCGCAGGTAGTCGAGCAGCGCGAACGAGGCGCGCTCGATCGTCGTCGCCGCCGCGGCGTCCAGGAGGCCGAAGCGCTGGCCGAAGCGCAGCGCGGCCTGCTCGCTGGCGCGCAGCAGGCGCGCGCCCTCGGGCT
>DASVLN010000041.1:0-3370 GCA_036384855.1 Burkholderiaceae bacterium
GCCTCGGCCGGCGCCAGCGCGGACAGCGGCGGGTGTTGCGCATAAGCCGCGGCCAGGCGGCGGGCGAAGGCGCGCATCTCGGGGGCCAGCGCGAGGCCATCACTGACCTCGACGCGCGGAATCAGTTCGATCGTGGACACGGCGGGCAGGGCGCGGCGGGGGCGCCACGGCAGGGGAGGGCGCTTCGAGCATAGGCATGCTCGACCGGCCGAAGCTTGCGCGGCTGGGCCGATCGCTGTCGAGAACGGGCCGCTCGCGCTCGAGTTGGCGCAGAATGCTCGACAAGTCTTCGCCCTGTCCCGTCGCCACCCACCGCCGCACCACGCGGCATCGGAGACAACCATGCGCAAGAGCAGCGATCTCGAAGGCATCCCGCGCCCCGTGGTGGCGCTGTCCGACGAGTACCCGGCGGGGTTCGTCGACCCGCCGCATCGCCACGAGCGCGCCCAGCTGCTCTACGCCATCGCCGGCGTGATGGCGGTGGCCACCGCCGACGGCAGCTTCGTCATCCCGCCGCAGCGCGCCGTCTGGATTCCTGCCGGCGTCGAGCACGAGGTGTCGTGCCGCGGCCCGGTCTCCGTGCGCACGCTCTACATCCGGCCCACCGAGGGCCTGCCCACGCGGTGCCGGGTGATCGAGGTCTCCGAGCTGATGCGGGCGCTGATCCTCGAGGTGATGCGCTTCCCCGCGGAATACGACGAGCGCGGCCGCGAGGGCCTGGTCGTCGAGCTGCTGCTCAAGACGATCGCCACGCTGCCCGTCGCGCCGCTGCACGCGCCCATGCCCGCCGACCCGCGGGTCGCGCGGATCTGCCGCGAGCTGCTCGCCGATCCGGCGCGCGACGACTCGCTGGACGACTGGGCCGCCGCCACGCACATGAGCCGCCGCACGCTCACGCGCCTGTTCCGCCAGGAGACCGGCATGAGCCTGGCCGGCTGGCGCCAGCACGTGCGCCTGCTCGAGGCCGTCGCCCGCCTGGCCTGCGGCGAGGCCGTCAGCAAGATCGCCTTCGAGGTCGGCTACGACAGCCCGAGCGCGTTCACGGCCGTCTTCCAGCGGGTGTTCGGGACGGCGCCGAGCCGGTACCTCGTCTCGTAGCCCGTGCGAGGGCCGGCGGGCCGGCCGCCGGCGCGCTAGCATCGCGCCCATGTCCGCCGACCCCACGCCCGCCGTCCGTCCGCCCAAGATTCCCGAGTCGGTCCTCGTGGTGATCCACACGCCCGCGCTGGAGGTGCTTCTGATCGAGCGCGCGGACGCGCCGGGGTACTGGCAGAGCGTCACCGGCTCGAAGGATGCCGCCGACGAGCCGATCGTCGAGACCTGCGTGCGCGAGGTCGCGGAGGAGACGGGCATCGCCATCGGTTCGGCGCAGGTGCCGCGCTCGGCGCTGCTCGATTGCGGGCTCGAGAACGTCTACGAGATCTACCCGCGCTGGCGCCACCGCTACGCGCCCGGCGTCACGCACAACACCGAGCACGTGTTCGCGCTCGAGGTGCCTGCGGGCACGCCCGTGGTGCTCGCGCCGCGCGAGCACACGGCCTTTGCCTGGCTGCCCTGGCGCGAGGCGGCCGACCGCTGCTTCTCGCCCTCGAACGCCGAGGCGATCCTGCACCTGCCGCGCTGGCGCGCCGGGCGCCGCTGAGCGGGCCGCGTCCGCTTCGCCGGCCCTCTTGTCATCGGCGCGGGCGCCCGCAAGTGGCATGATCCGGCGGCATGACGATTGCCCGATGGTCGGCCCTGGGCCCGCTGTCGCCGGGCGTCCTTCGAAACGAACGAGCCATCGCCGTGCTGAATACGTCGTCGGACTTCACCGTCCTGCCGCCCCAGACCGTCACCGCCGGCACGCGCCTGCGCGTCGCGACCTACAACATCCACAAGGGCGTGCGCGGCGTCGGCGCGGCCAAGCGGCTGGAGATCCACAACCTCGCGCTCGGCGTGGAGGCGCTCGACGCCGACCTCGTCTTCCTGCAGGAGGTGCGCCTGCACCACACGCGCGACGCGGCCCGCTTCGACCAGACCATCATGGGCTGGCCGGACCAGGGGCAGGCCGAGTTCCTCGCGCCGGAGGGCTACCACTCGGCCTACCGCACGAACGCGTACACGAAGCACGGCGAGCACGGCAACGCCCTGCTGTCGCGCTGGCCGCTGGGCGACGTCGGCCACCACGACGTCTCCGACCACCGCTTCGAGCAGCGCGGCCTGCTGTACGTGCCGGTGCGCTGGCAGGACACGACGGTGCACGCGATCGTCGCCCATTTCGGGCTCGTGCACTCGAGCCGCATGCGCCAGGCGCAGCGACTGGCCGAGTACATCGCCGCCGAGCTGCCGCCCGACGAGCCGGTCCTCGTGGCCGGCGACTTCAACGACTGGGGCGAGCGCCTGGACGTCCCGATGTCCGCGGCCGGCCTGACGCGCGCGCTGGCCTCCGACCCGCGCGCCCCCAAGCGGCCGACCTTCCCGTCGCGGCTGCCGGTGTTCTCGCTGGACCGCATCTACATGCGCGGCTTCCGCTGCGAGGGCACGATGGTGCCGCGCGGCGCGGGCTGGGCGCGCATGTCCGACCACCTGCCGTACGTGGCCGAGCTTGAGCTAAATTGACGCCTGCCGCGCTTCGAGCGCGGTAGTCGTCTTCCGCGCCGCGCCGGCCTGCGCCGGCACGCGCGGCCTTGGCCCTGCATCCGATCCAATGAGGGAGATCCCGATTCGCCTGAAGCGCCGCCTGCGACCCGATGCCGCACGGCCGCGGCCCTCGCGGGGCGGCGTCGCCGCGGGCCAGTGGAGCGTGGGCGTGCGGCCGAAGTTCGCCGGCGGCCACGCGATCACGCTGCTGCGCGGCGGCGACGCGCTGTTCCCCGCGATGGGCGCGGCCATCGCGCAGGCGAAGTCCAGCGTCTGGGTCGCGACCTACATCTTCCACGACGACGCCGTCGCGCAGACGCTGGCGCTCGTGCTTGCCGACGCCGCGCGGCGCGGCGTGCAGGTGCGCGTGGTGGTCGACGGCTTCGGCTCGAAGGCGACGCTCGCGCGGCTGCGCGAATGGATGGTGTCCGCGGGCGTGCAGCTGGCGGTGTTCCGGCCGATCGACCGCTGGTGGAGCTACTTCGTGCCCGGCCAGGCGCGGCGGCTGCACCAGAAGCTGTGCGTGGTCGACGGCGAGGTCGGCTTCGTCGGCGGCGTCAACCTGATCGCCGACCGCAACGACCTGCACCACGGCTGGAGCGACGCGCCGCGCCTGGACTTCGCGGCGCAGCTGCGCGGCCAGGCGGTCGCCGAGGTCGAGCAGGCCGTGCAGGCGATCTGGACGCGCGCGATGCTGGGCCGCGTCTGGCGCGACGAGGTCGCGAGCCTCGTGCGCAGCGCCCAGCCCGCG
>DASVLN010000042.1:0-2533 GCA_036384855.1 Burkholderiaceae bacterium
GGCGCTCGCCGCGGGCGCCCTCGCCGCGCTCGCGTCGCCTGCCGGCGCCCAGGTGCAGCGCCGCTTCCCGCCCACCGCGCTGCGCGGGCGCATCGTCTTCACGAGCCCGCCCGACATCGCGCTCAACGGCGACCTGGCGCACCTCGCGCCGGGCGTGCGCATCCACGGGCCCGACAACATGATGATGGTCACCGGCGCGGTCGGCGGCGACGGCAGGCGCTACGACGTCGACTACCGCGTCGAGGCCACGGGACTGGTGTCCGAGGTCTGGCTGCTCACGCCGGAGGAAGCCGCCGTCAAGCCCTGGCCGCGCACGCCGGCCGAGGCCGCCGCCTGGACCTTCGACTACATGGGCCAGTCCTGGACGAAACCCTGACGTCCGGGCCCCGGCGCGCGTGACGCGCGCGTGAGCCCATCCTTCGATTCAGACCACCCGCCCCGTCCCCGCGACGGAGCCCATCGCGCCGCCGCCCATCTTTCCGGGCCGCGCGCCGCTCCGGAGATCCGCCATGGCCAAGAAGGTCTACATCCGCACGTTCGGCTGCCAGATGAACGAGTACGACTCGGACAAGATGGCCGACGTCCTGAACGCCGCCGACGGCTACGAGAAGACCGACGACGTCGAGCAGGCCGACCTCGTCCTGTACAACAGCTGCTCGGTACGCGAGAAGGCCGCCGAGAAGATGTTCTCCGACCTCGGCCGCATCAAGCACCTCAAGGCCAAGGGCGTGCTGATCGGCGTCGGCGGCTGCGTCGCGAGCCAGGAGGGCGCGGCCATCGTCGAGCGCGCGCCCTACGTCGACCTCGTCTTCGGCCCGCAGACGCTGCACCGCCTGCCCAAGATGCTCGCCGACCGGCGCGCGCTGTCGCGGCCGCAGGTCGACATCAGCTTCCCCGAGATCGAGAAGTTCGACCACCTGCCACCCGCGCGCGTCGAGGGCGCGAGCGCCTTCGTCTCGGTGATGGAGGGCTGCTCGAAGTACTGCACCTACTGCGTCGTGCCCTACACGCGCGGCGAGGAAGTCTCGCGGCCGTTCGAGGACGTGCTGACGGAGGTCGCCGGCCTCGCCGACCAGGGCCTGAAGGAAGTCACGCTGCTCGGGCAGAACGTCAACGCCTACCGCGGGAAGATGGGCGACACGGACGAATACGCCGACTTCGCGCTGCTGCTGGAAACCATCGCGGAATTCGACAGCATCGAGCGCATCCGCTTCACGACCAGCCATCCCAAGGAATTCGGCCAGCGCCTGATCGATGCCTACGCCCGCATCCCCAAGCTGGTGAACCACCTGCACCTGCCCGTGCAGCACGGCTCCGACCGCATCCTCATGGCGATGAAGCGCGGCTACACGGCGCTCGAGTACAAGAGCACGATCCGCAAGCTGCGCGCCGTGCGACCCGACATCCGACTGTCGACCGACTTCATCGTCGGCTTCCCCGGCGAGACCGACGAGGACTTCGACAAGCTCATGAAGCTGGTCGAGGACGTCGAGTTCGACGCGTCCTTCAGCTTCATCTACAGCCCGCGCCCGGGCACGCCCGCGGCCAACCTGCAGGATCTCACGGGCTACCCGGTCAAGCTGAAGCGCCTGAAGACGCTGCAGGACCACCTTGAGGCGAACGTCCTGCGCTTCAGCGAGGCGCTGGTCGGCACGACGCAGAAGATCCTCGTCGAGGGCCCCAGCCGCAAGAGCGCCGACGACCTGATGGGCCGCACCGAGTGCAACCGCATCGTCAACTTCCCCGGCGGCCCGAATGCCGGGCGCCTCGTCGGCCGCATCGTCGACGCGCGGATCACGCAGGCGTTCCCGCATTCGCTGCGCGGCGAAGTGGCGGTGGAAGAGCGCGTGGCCTGAGCACGGCGCTAATCCTGACACCGGTTGGCATGATTGGGCGCGCACACTGCGCCGCATGATCACCGACCCCGCCTTCGCCGCCCACCTCTGGCTCTACGCCCTGCTCGTGCTGGGCATCATCGCGCTGCCCGGCATGGACATGGCGTTCGTGATGGCCAGCGCGCTCGCCGACGGGCGGTCGTCGGGGCTGGTGGCGACCGCGGGCTTCGTCTGCGGCGGCGCGGTGCACGTCGCGATGGGCGCGACGGGCGTCGGGCTGCTGCTGCAGCATTCGCCCCTGGCGTTCGACGCGCTGCTGCTCGCCGGCGGGCTGTACGTCGCGTGGATCGGTGTCGGGTTGCTGCGCCATGCGGGCGCGCTGGTGGCGCTCGGCGACGCGCCCTCGCGGCCGCTCGGGCACACCTTCGGTCGCGCCGTCGTCACGTGCCTGCTCAACCCCAAGGCCTACGTGTTCACGATCGCCGTGTTGCCGCAGTTCATCGTGCCGCGGGCCGGGCCGGTGGCTGCGCAGGCCGCCGTCCTGTGGGCCCTGGGCGCCGCGGCGCAGGTGCTGGTCTACGGCGCGGTCGCGCTGACGGCGGCGCGCCTGCGGACATGGATGCGCGGGAGCGCAGCGGCGCAGGCGCGGCTCGGGAGGTCGGTCGGCCTGCTGCTGGTCGCGGCGGCCGCGATGACGC
>DASVLN010000043.1:0-2528 GCA_036384855.1 Burkholderiaceae bacterium
GCTGGCGGCCGCGCGCGCGATCGGCGGCCGCGTGCGCGTGACCGAGGACGTCGCCGCCGGCGTCGACGGCGCCGACGCGGTCTACGGCGACATCTGGGTCTCGATGGGCCAGGAGGCGCAGGCCGGCGCGCTGGTCGCCGCGCTCGCGCCCTACCGCATCACCGTCGCGACGATGCGCGCGACGCACAACCCGCGCGCGATCTTCCTGCACTGCCTGCCGGCGCTGCACGACGACGCGACGCAGTTCGGCCGCGAGCATCCCGACGCGCGCGACGTCGACGACGAGGTCTTCGAGGGCCCGGCCAGCCGCGTCTTCGACCAGGCGGAGAACCGCATGCACACGATCAAGGCGCTGATGCTGCGCACGCTGGCCGGCGACGTCGACCTCGGGCCGCTGCCGGCGCTCGACCCTGCGCCCGCGCTCGCGGACACGGAGGCCTGAGATGCGCATCCGCCCCTTCCTCGACGCCGACGAGCCGGCCGTCATCGCGCTGTGGCAGGCCTGCGGGCTCACCCGGCCCTGGAACGACCCGGCGCGCGACATCGCGCGCAAGCGCGCCGTGCAGCGCGATTGGTTCCTCGTCGGGACGCTGGACGAGCGCGTCGTCGCCAGCGCCATGGCCGGCTATGACGGCCACCGCGGCTGGGTCTTCTACGTCGCCGTCGCGCCCGCCGCTCGCGGCCGCGGCTGCGGGCGCGCCTTGATGCGCGAGGTCGAGCGCCTGCTGCGCGAGGCCGGCTGCCCGAAGCTCAACCTGCTCGTGCGCGACGACAACGCGCAGGCGCTCGGCTTCTACCGCGCGCTCGGCTACGTGCAGGACAGGGTCGTGTCGCTCGGCAGGCGCCTGATCGAGGACGCGCCCGCGTCCTCCTAGAATCGGCGCCACCTGCGGCTTCGGAGCGACCTTTGGCCTACGACTACAGCTCGGAGAACAAGCGCCTCGAGCTCCCGAACCCCTACCGCGTCGAGAACGCGTTCCTCGCGCTGTGCGCCGTGTTCACGTTCGCGGGCGGGATCCTCGGCCTCACGTGGGCGCGCGAGGCGATCGCGGCGCATGCGCTGCGGCTGGGCGTCGCGCCGCTGCTGGTGGGCGCGGCGCTGGTCGCGGCGAGCCTGGGCTTCGCCATCGTCGCCGCGCGGCGGCTGCGCTTCTTCTTCGGCCGCGGCAGGCCGCGCTCGCTCGCGCCGGAGGTGGCCGTCGGCGCGACCGGCAACTCGCCGCGCGCCGACCAGCTGAAGGCGATGCTGCGCCAGGGCGGCCTCGAGTACCCGGAGCCCCACGGCGCCCTCAACGGGCTGCTGTACCACGCGGTGCCGCGCCTGATCACCGCGCCGCTGGTCGTGCAGGGCCTCGCGCAGCGGCAGTTCTTCAACGCGCTCGCCTTCGTCGTGACGCTCGCGAGCTTCGCCTGCGCGTGGGGCCTGCTCGGCACGGCCGAGACGCGGCCGCTGATCTCGATCGCCTACTTCCTGTTCGGCGCGCTGGTGCTGCTGCGGCCGCTGGTGACCGGCGGCGAGGCGCGGCTGGGCACGCGCGAGCTCGTCGCGCTCGTGGTGGTGGCCGTCGTCGGGCCGGTGGTCGCGGGGCTGCTCGGGCCCGCCCTGCCCTCGCTGCGCTTCGCGATGGCGGGCCAGGCGTTCGCGCTGCTCGCGTGCGCGCTGCTGGCCGTCGTGCTGATCCTCGCGGCGCTGCTGGCGCAGGTCGACGAGGCGCCGCAGACGGAGCGCAGCTGCGAGCAGCGCACGATGTCGATGAACGGCCCGCCGGGCGCGCTGGTCACCGAGCTCGACCGTCGCCTGCAGGATGCCTGGACGGAGAAGATCCCGAACCGCCGCTACACGCGCCTCGACCCGGCGACCGAGAGCGCCGCCGGCTCCGGCCGCTTCGCCGGCGAGCTGATGGAGGAATCGCAGCCGATGCCGGTGGCCGGCAGCGCGCCGAGCGGCCTCGGGGTCGCGCTCGAGGCGCGGCGCCATCGCTGGCTCGTCGTCGTCGACCTCTACGCCACGCTGCTGGTGCTGGCCGGCACGACCTGCGCGCTGGTCTACGTGCGCGGCTTCGACCCGGCGCGCGTGCTCGCCGAGGGCTGGGGCAACCCGGCGACCATCGGCTATTCGGGCGTGTGCCTGGCGATCGCCGCGTTCTGCTTCCAGTCGACGAACGCGATCTGGGGGCGCTTCGACTTCGAGTCGGTGCTCGTGTGGGTCGAGATGCTGGGCACCTGGCAGGCCTCGCGCATCAGCACGGGCAACCAGTTCGCGTCCAGGCTGCAGACCGTCAACGACGTCGCGCGCGTCGAGTCGATGACGCTGCGCGTCTGGCGCGCGCGGGTCGAGTCGGTGGTGTTCGGCAAGGACGGCGCGCGCCAGGTGACGGCGATGTACGCGACGGCGCAGGAGACCGCGCGCCTCGCCGCCGAGCTCGAGGCCTTCGCGGCGCGCCAGAGCGTCTTCATGGCGCCGCGTGCGCAGGAGGACCTGCACCGCATCGACGCGCTGCAGGCCACCGAGGCGGCGCTGGGAGGAT
>DASVLN010000044.1:0-2713 GCA_036384855.1 Burkholderiaceae bacterium
CGCGGGCTGGCCGCGCTCGACGCCGAGGCCCAGGCCCAGGCCGGCGTGCGCTTCCACGCGATGGCCGCGGACGCGCAGGACTCGCTGCTGCGCCGCGTCCAGCATGGCCAGGCGTACAGCCCTGCCTGGGCCGGCATGCCGCCCGAGCTGTTCTTCAGGAAGCGCGTGCTGCACGACATCGTCGGCGCCTACTACGGCCATCCGACCGCGTGGAGCGAGATCGGGTTCGGCGGCCCGGCGTCCCCCCGCGGCTACGTGCGCCTGGACTTCGATCGCCGCGATCCGTGGGAGGCCTCGGAGGCGCGGCCGGGCCGCGAGGACGAGGCGCGGCGGGAGAACGAACGTGTCCGATGATCCGCGGCGCACGCCGCGCGCGACAGCCAGCCGCGCCCCCGACGTCATGCAGCGCGGGGCCTGGACGCCGATGCGCGAGTACCGCGAGGACGAAGACGTCGACTTCCTGATCGTGGGCACCGGTGCCGGCGGCGGCACCCTCGCCTGCCGGCTCGCCGAGCACGGCTTCTCGGTCGTCGCGCTCGATGCCGGGCCGTACTGGCGACCGCTGGAGGACTTCGCCTCCGACGAGACGCACCAGTCCAAGCTGTACTGGACCGACGAGCGCATCGTCGACGGCGACGATCCGCTGCAGCTGGGCGCGAACAACTCCGGCAAGAGCGTCGGCGGCTCGACGGTGCATTTCGCGATGGTGTCGCTGCGCTTCCGGCCGGAGTGGTTCAAGTCGCGTACCCTCCTGGGGTATGGCGCCGACTGGCCGCTGGACTGGCGCGAGATGTGGCGCTACTACGACGAGGTCGAGCAGGCCCTGTGCATCTCGGGCCCGGTGAGCTACCCGTGGGGGCCGCCGCGGCCGCGCTATCCGTACCGCGCGCACCAGCTCAACGCCGCGGCGCAGGTGCTCGCGCGCGGCTGCGAGGCGATGGGCATCGCGTGGGCGCCGACGCCCATCGCCACGCTGTCGGCGCCGCGCGGGCTCGCGCACCCCTGCGTCTACCGCGGCATGTGCACGATCGGCTGCTCGACGAACGCGAAGCAGAGCGTCCTCGTGACCTGGCTGCCGCGCGCGCTCGCCGCCGGCGCCGAGATCCGCGACCTCGCGATGGCAGGCCGCATCGAGCACGACGCCGGCGGCCGCGCCACCGGCGTGCACTACCACCGCGACGGCCGTTGGCGCTTCCAGCGGGCGCGCAACGTTGTCGTCGCGGGCTACGCGATCGAGACGCCGCGGCTGCTGCTGAACTCGGCGAGCGCGCGCCATCCCGACGGGCTCGCGAACTCCTCGGGCCTCGTCGGCCGCAACCTGACGGTGCAGGCCAACCAGGCCGTCTGGGGCGTGATGGACGAGGAGGTGCGCGGCTACAAGGCGCCGCCCTCGCTCGCGATCACCGAGCACTGGAACTACACCGACCGCGGCAAGGACTTCTTCGGCGGCTACTGCTACATGAGCCAGGGGCCGCTCGCCGTGGACTGGGCCGACAAGGTGGCCCAGCGCGGGCTGTGGGGCCAGCCGCTGATCGACGAGATGACGCGCTACAACCACATGACCGGCCTGAAGATCGTCGGCGAGTACCTGCCGCAGGAGCGCAACCGCGTCACGCTGGCCGACGAGCGCGACGCGCTGGGGCTGCCGGTCGCGCGCGTCACCTACTCGTGCTGCGACAACGACCGCCGCCTGGTGACGCACTCGCTGCGCTTCATGCGCGAGGCCCTCGCGGCCGCAGGCGGGCGCGAGATCTGGGACGAGACCGACGACACCTGCCACCTCGCCGGCACGGCGCGCATGGGCGACGATCCGGCCCGCAGCGTGGTCGACGCGGATTGCCGCAGCTGGGACGTGCGCAACCTGTGGGTCTGCGACGGCTCGGTCTTCCCGACGGCCGGCGGCGCGAACCCGTCGCTGACGATCCAGGCCATCGCGTGCCGCACCGCCGACCGCATCAAGGCGATGGCGGCGCGCGGCGAGCTCTGAGGTTCATCGCCGGCGCCGCCCCAGCAGCAGCGCCGCGGCCAGCAACGCGCCCGCCGTCGCGAGCGCGCCGCGGTGCTTCGAGAGCAGGAACTGCAGGCTCGTCGCATGCGCCTCGTCGTCGAAGCGTCCGTGCGCGCCGTGGTCGCCGGGCACCGGCTCCCAGAGGTTGTCGCGCCGACCGGGCGGCAGCGGCTCGTCGGTCTGCTGGCCCGCGAACGCGGTGCGGCCGAGCCAGCGATCGAGCCAGCCGGGGATCACGCGCTGCCCGAGGATCGCCTGCACCGCGGGCCAGCCGACCCACACCTCGCGCCGCCGGTGCGTGGCCGCGAAGTACACGCCGCGCGCGGCGAGCTCGGGCTGGAAGACCTTGCCCATCGGCCGCGGCTGGCGGGCCAGCGTGGTGCGGCCCCAGTCGAATTGCGGCGTGTTGAAGGCCGACAGCTGAACCATGGTGAGGTGCACGCCGCTGCGCTCGTGCGCGAGCTCGCAGCGCAGCGCGTCGACGAAGCCGCGCAGCGCCGACTTCGCGCCGCAGTACGGCGCCTGCAGCGGGATCGAGCGGTACGCGAGCGCCGAGCCCACCACCACGATCGTCCCGCGCCCGCGCGGCTTCATGCGCCGCAGCGCCGCGAGCACGCCCCAGACGCCGCCCAGGTAGGTCACCTCGGTGGCCCGGCGGAAGTCCGCGTGGGCGATGTCGAGCGCCGGCGCGAAGATCGTCGCCAT
>DASVLN010000045.1:0-2228 GCA_036384855.1 Burkholderiaceae bacterium
GCCCGCGACGCCGCCCCTGGCGCCGCCACCGCGCATCACCGATCTCTCGCACCCGATGCGCCCGCCGCCGGCGCCGCCCATGCCGCCGGCGGGCGGCGGCGAGGGCCGGCTCTATTCGCCCGGTCCGTTCAGCAGCATCCAGGTCGACGGCTCGGGCCAGGTGCGCGTCGTGCAGGGCGACCGCGACGAGGTCTGGGTGCCCGGCGACGAGGCCACGCAGGAGGCCGTCGACGTCCATCGCTCGGGCTCCCGGCTCATGCTGACCTTGCCCGGCGGCTGGAAGTTCTGGCGCGACAGCAGGACGCTCGTCGAGGTGCGCGTGCGCGAGCTGCACGGCGTGATGCTTGCGGGCTCGGCCGACGTGCTCGCGCCGGGGCCGATCGCGACGCCGGAGCTGGTGGTGAGCGTCTCGGGCGCGGGCCTCGCCCGCTTCGACGACCTGCGCGCCGACGCGCTGCGCTTCGACATCTCGGGCGCGGGCGACGGCCAGCTTGCCGGGCAGGTCGGGCATCTTCGCCTGAGCGTGTCGGGCAAGGGCAAGGTGGTCGCGAACGAGCTGCGGGCACAGACGGCCGATGTCTCCATCAGCGGCGTCGCCAATGCGTCGCTGTGGGTGGTCGACAGCCTGCGGGTCGGCATCTCCGGCGCCGGGCACGTCGGCTACTGGGGCCAGCCGCAGGTGAGCCAGAAGATCTCCGGATTCGGCGGCGTCGAGGCGCTGGGCGACAAGCACTGAGGAGGGCGCCTGCGGCGCGCCGGCTCGCTCGCTGCTCAGCGCACGGTGTACCCGCGCCCGTCCATGCAGGCCTCGACGGCGCGCTGGAAGACGTGCGCGTCGGCCTGGGCGCTCGGCTGGGTCGTCGCCCAGCTGTTGCATTCGCGGCGATCGGCCTCGGTCTGCGCGGCGCTCTGGCCGTTGCGCGGGTAGATGATCGGATCGGGCGCCGGCGGCGGAGGCGGCGGCGCCATGACAGGCTGCGCGGTGTCGGCACCCGGCGGCGGCGCGACGACCTCGTAGCCCTGGCCGACGACCTGGCTGTAGTACACGCCGTTGGCGTAGTAGTAGGGCGCACCGCCGATCCACAGGGTGACGTAGTCGGTCGGCAGCACGGGCAGGAAGATGCCCACCGGGGGCTCGACGACGACGTAGCGGCCGCCGTACGGACGCCACCAGACGCCGCCGTGGAAGAAGTAGTTGCCGCCATGCCAGCCGACGCTGACCGCGCCCAGGGGCAGGGTCGCGGTTACATAGCCATGAGCCGGGTAGTAGCGGTCGTGGTGGTAGCGGGCGTCGAAGGCAGGGCCGCCGTGGCCCGGCACGGGACGGCCGGGGCCCGGCCCGCGGTCATGGTCGTGGTCGTGGCCGTGATGATCCTGGGCCGACGCGACGCCGAGCGCGCCGGCCAGCGCCAGCGCGACGATGCCCAGGAGTGCCTGGCGGGTCTTCATGCTCAACCTCCGCGATGGGGCGGCGCATGCCGCCGGGCCATTGTCGACTTGCGGTGTAATCGCCGGGTTGCACGTTGTCAATGACGTGTGAAGCGCCGCATGGCGCGGAGCTGCCCGCCGCCGGCGTGACCGGGGACTCCGTCAGGGCCCTGTCGACGCCTGCAGCTGGTCGACCTGCTGCTGCGCCTGGGCGACGTCCTTGCCGTATTCGGCCAGGTAGCGCGCGGTCTCGTCGCTCGCGTAGGCGGCGTCGCTGAAGGACGCGGCGGTGTAGCGGCGCGTCGTGTAGACCACGCCGTCGCGCGCCGGCATCAGCACGCGGTCGGGGTAGGCGTCCTCGCGCAGGAGGAAGCCGTCGACGTCGTGCAGCACGAGCGGGAAGGCGGGCTTCTGGTCGCGCACGAGGCGGCCGTACACCGTGAGCCGGACTTGCTGCGGGCCGGTCGCGAGGACGTCGTTGAAGCTCACGAAGGCGAAGGGCTGGCCGTTGGCGTCGTCGACCCGGCCCGTGACCACGTAGCGGCCCGCCTCGGCCACGTCCACGGGCAGGTCGATGTCGAGCGAGCCGTCGCGCAGGGCTTCGCGCGCGGGGCCGCTCCAGGTCGCCGGAACGCCCGGCGTGTAGACGACGTCGAAGGCGACGTAGCCCTGCGTGCTGCCGGACTGCACCGTCAGCTCGGTGCGGATCAGGCCGGCGTAGTCACCGAAGCCCTCGCCGGCCGGGTCGAGCCGCGCGGTGAAGGTGCCGTCGCCCGCTCGTGCGTCGCCGAGCGAGCCGT
>DASVLN010000046.1:0-2511 GCA_036384855.1 Burkholderiaceae bacterium
ATCGCGCCGACCTCGCCGACGCCATGCCGCGCGAGCTGCAGCCCCTGCGACGCCGCGATCCCGAGCGCGATGACCACGAGCGCGCCCGGCAGCTTGCGAAAGCGCGCCAGCGCCTTGAGCGCGACCAGCGCCGCCATGCCCAGGCCGAGCGCCCACGGGTTCCACGCCGGCAGCGCGGCGAGCAGCTGCGCGGCGTAGACGAACGCGTTGTCGGCCGTCGGGTGGACGCCGGTCATCGCGGGCAGCTGCTTGACCACGATGACGATCGCCAGGCCGAACGAGAATCCGCGCAGCACCGGCTTCGAGATGAAGCTGCACGCCGACCCGAGCCGGAACGCCGCTGCCGCGAGGAAGGCCGCGCCGGTGGCCAGCACGAGGCCGGCCGCGAGCGCCGCGCGCAGCAGGGCGTCGGCGCCCGCCAGCGACAGCGTCGCCGCGCCGAGCACCGCGGCCGACGAGGAGGTCGCCGACACGATCGCGAAGCGCGAGCGCCCGACCAGCCCGTAGACGACCAGCCCCGCGAACAGCGCGAACACGCCCGCCTGCGGCGGCGTGCCGGCGATGCCGGAGTAGGCCACCGCCTCGGGCAGCAGCAGGCCGGCCATCGAGACCCCGGCGATCGTGTCGGCGAGCCGGTCGGCGGGACGGGCGTCTTCGGCGACGGCGATCGCCGCGGTCATGAGGCGCGCTCCGCCGGGCGGGGGTTCATGAGACATCCTCCGTCCTGCGGACTGCGGTGCGAGCCCCTTCGGAACGGCCGGGTGGGGCTCATGCCGCCGCCAGCGCCGTCGCCGGCGCGATGGTGCCCGACCATCCGGGCAGGTAGCGCGCGAGCGGGCTGCGCGCGAGGCCCAGCGCCTCGCGCAGCGCGGCCTCGGGCTGGGTGCGGATCTGGCCGCGGGCGATGTGCTCGCGCAGGTAATCGGCCCACAGGAACTCGGCGAAGGGCGATGCGTCCTTGGCGTAGCCGCCGGCGGTGCGCAGGAAGCCGGCGAGGCTGCGGTGCGGATCGTCGACCAGCTCGCGCACGCTTTCCGGGATCGCGTCGTAGCCGCGGCGGCGGCCGTTGCGGTCGAACGGGTGCACCCAGCGGCGCGACTCCATCACGCGCCAGAAGACCTCCGGCGCGAGGTAGGAGAGGTCCTCCAGCACCAGCACGCCCACCTCGTCGACGCCTTCCTCCAGCAGCGCGAGGCCGAGGTGGTGGTGGTCGACGATGTAGTGCCGGCCGCGCGGGCCGAGCACCGACGGGAACCAGTGCGAGGCGAGCAGCTTGCGGCGCGCCTTCTTCTCGAGCGCCGCCCATTCCGCGCGCTTGCGGGCGACTTCGGCGAGGCCGACGGTGATCTGCGTCGGCCGCAGCGCGCGCAGCCCGGTGGCGACGAGATGATGGTGGGCGGTGGGCGTCATGGCGGCGGCGACGGGGAGCGGCGATGGTGCGCAGCATACGGCGCACAGGTGTGGCGCGGCTTGCACGTTTCCCCCGCACGAGGGAAGGCGGCGCGCCGGGGGCCCCGCGATAATCGACCGATGCAACAACAAGAACAACTGATCGACATCGGCGTCAACTTCCATTCCTCCCAGCTGCGCGGCGTCGGCGACGAGCTCGTCGAGCGCGCGAGCGCCGCCGGCGTGACGGGCATCCTCGCGACCGGCACCTCCCTCGCGGCCAGCCGCACCGAGCTCGCCTTCGCCCGCCGCCATGCGCGCGTGTGGTCCACCGCCGGCGTGCACCCTCATGACGCGAAGACGTGGGACCCCACGAGCGCCGCCGCCTTCGAGCCGCTCTGGGCCGATCCCAAGGTCGTCGCGATCGGCGAATGCGGCCTCGACTACAACCGGATGTTCTCGCCCAAGGAGGACCAGCGGCGCGCGTTCGAGGCGCAGGTCGAGGCTGCGGTGCGCCACGGCAAGCCGCTGTTCCTGCACTGCCGGGACGCCTTCGTCGACTTCGCGGCGATGCTGCGCGAGGCCGCCCGCGCCGGCGCGCACGGCGTCGTGCACTGCTTCACCGACGGGGTGCGCGAGGCCGAGGCCTACCTGGCGCTCGGCTTCGACATCGGAGTGACGGGCTGGATCACCGACGCCGCGCGCGGCACGGCGCTGCGCAGCGCGATGCGCGCGATCCCGCTCGATCGCCTGCACCTGGAGACCGACGCGCCCTACCTGCGGCCCAGGAACGCCGGCAAGACGCGGCCGTACAACGAGCCCGCGCTGCTGCCCTTCGTCGCGAGCGCGGTGGCCGAGCTCAAGGGCGAGCCCGTGTCCACGGTCGCCCGGCACGCCACGCGCAACAGCCGGCGCCTGTTCAAGCTGCCCGACTGAAGGCGGCTCCGCGGCCGCTCGAGCATGCGGTTCGTCGGCGTTTCGCGGGCGTTCGTCGACATTCGCCACGCACTACCGGCTTGGGTATGGCGATTGCCAAAATCGCCGCGGGCCACGGTCGCGCCGGTCATGCGCGACGCGCGCCCCGGGAGAACGAACTTGGGAATCGATCGCACAGACGGACGG
>DASVLN010000047.1:0-2134 GCA_036384855.1 Burkholderiaceae bacterium
CCAGCTCGCCGAGGCGCGCGGCGCGCTCGCCGATCGCGAACGCACGCTGGCGGCGGAGCGCGCGGTGGCGCAGGCCACGCTGGCGTCCACCGCGGACGCCGTCCTCGTGACCGACGAGTCGGGACGCGTGCTCGCCTTCAACCAGGAGTTCCTGCGCATCTTCGGGCTCGCGCCCGACGAGGTCGAGGGGGCCTGCACGGACGCCCTCGCGCCGCGCATCGCCGCCCGCCTGCGCGACGGCGATGCGACGCCGCAGGCCGTCGGCCTGGTCGGCGCGTCCGGCGAGGGGCTGGGGCGTGTCGAGACGCTGGACGGCCGCGTCCTCGAGCGCTCGGCCAGCGAGCAGGGCCTGCAGGGCCACGGCGGGGTGCGCCGCGTCTGCAGCTGGCGCGACGTGACGGCGCGCCTCGAGGCGGAGGCGGCGCTGCGCGACGAGGCCGGCATCCTGCACTTCCTCAACCGCACCGGTGCGGCCATCGCGTCGACCCTCGACATGGCCGCGCTGCTGCAGACGGTGATCGACGCCGCCACCCAGGTCAGCGGCGCCGCCTTCGGCGCCTTCCTCTACCGCGACGAGCCGGAGGCGCCGGGCCGCGTCTGCGGCGAGGGCACGCCGATGCTGGCGCTGGCCGGCGTGTCGCTGCCGCCGTCCGAGCAGTTCGACCCGATGCGCCTGGCCGCGCTCTTCGGGTCGGCCTGGCGCGCGGGCCGCACGATGCGCTGCGACGACATCAGCACCGAGCCGCGCTACCGCCTGACCGCGAGCTGGTACGGCGTGCACGCGGGGCGCGCGCCGCTGCGCAGCTTCCTCGCCGTGCCGGTGACGCTGCGCAGCGGCGCGATCGTCGGCGGGCTGTTCTTCGGCCATCCGGATCCCGGCGTGTTCACCGGGCGCACCGAGCGCATCGTGGCCGGCGTCGCCGCGCACGCGGGCATCGCGCTCGACAATGCGCGCCTGGTCGCCGGCATGCAGCGCGCGGCGCGCGAGCGCGAGCGGCTGGAGGCCTCGGAGCGCGAGGCGCGCGCGGAGTCGGTGCGGGCCGACATCATCAAGGACGAGTTCCTCTCCACGCTCTCGCACGAGCTGCGCACGCCGCTGACCGCGATCCTCGGCTGGGCCAAGGTGCTGCTGCTGCAGCGCGCGGACGCGGCGACGCGGCGGCGCGGGCTGGAGGCGATCGAGCGCAACGCCAGCGCCCAGGTCGTGATGATCGAGGACCTGCTGGACATGAGCCGCATCGTCTCCGGCAAGATCCGCATCGAGCCGCGGCGCTGCGACCTCGCGGCGATCGCCGACGCCGCGCTCGCCGGCGTGCGCGGCAGCGCGCAGGCGCGGCGGATCGTGCTGGAGCACCGCGTCGAGCCCGCCGCCCGCCACGTGCACGGCGACCCCGCGCGGCTGCAGCAGGTGATCGCGAACCTGCTGTCGAACGCGCTGAAGTTCACGCCGGAGGGCGGGCGCGTCGAGCTGGCGGTCGGCCGCGTGGACGAGCAGGTCGAGATCGCGGTCACGGACACCGGCATCGGTATCGAGCCGGAGTTCGTCGACCACGTGTTCGACCAGTTCCGGCAGGCCGATTCGTCGATCCGGCGCCGCCACGGCGGCCTCGGTCTCGGGCTGGCGATCGTGCGGCAGCTCGTCGCCCTGCACGGCGGCGCGGTCGGCGCGAGCAGCCCCGGTCTCGGGCAGGGCGCGCGCTTCGTGGTGCGCCTGCCGGCCGGCGACGCGCCGGTCGAGGCCGCGCGCGGCGATCGTGCCGAGGCCGCGTCCCCGTCGGGCCACTTCGCTGACGTGGACCTGCGCGGCGTGCGCGCGCTGGTGGTCGACGACGACCGCGACGCCCGCGAGCTGATCGCGCAGCTGCTGCTCGAGTGCGGTGCCGAGGTCGTGCAGGCCGCCGGCGCCGACGAGGCCCTGGCCGAGTTCGACCGCAGCCCGCCCGACGTGCTGCTGAGCGACATCGGCATGCCGGGCCGGGACGGCTACGAGCTGATCCGCGCGGTGCGGGCGCGGGGCGAGGCGCGCGGCGGCCAGATCGCGGCCGTGGCCCTGACCGCCTTCGCGCGGCCGGAGGATCGCACGCGCGCGCTGCTCGCCGGCTTCCAGTCGCACGTTGCCAAGCCGGTCGACCCG
>DASVLN010000048.1:0-4930 GCA_036384855.1 Burkholderiaceae bacterium
CCGGCACCGCGGCCGCCGGGCGTCGTCAGGCCGGCCGCGCGAACGGCGTGCGGATGTCGGCGAGGAACTGCTGGGCGCGCGGGTGGCGCGGGTGGTCGAAGAATTCGTGCGGCTCGGCGCGCTCCAGGATGCGGCCGGCGTCCATGAACAGCACGCGGTGAGCGACCTCGCGCGCGAAGCCCATCTCGTGCGTGACGACCACCAGCGTCATGCCGTCGCGCACCAGGTCGCGCATGACCAGCAGCACCTCGCCCACCATCTCGGGGTCGAGCGCGCTGGTGGGCTCGTCGAACAGCATCACCGGCGGCCGCATCGCGAGCGCGCGCGCGATCGCGACGCGCTGCTGCTGGCCACCCGACAGCGCCGACGGGTGCTCGTTCGCCTTGTGCGCGAGGCCGACGCGATCCAGCAGCGCCATCGCCTCCTCGCGCGCCTGTGCGGGCGGCAGCCTGCGCAGCTCGACGGGCGCGAGCGTGCAGTTCTGCAGCACGGTCAGGTGAGGGAAGAGGTTGAACTGCTGGAACACGAAGCCGATGCGCGAGCGCAGCGCGTTGACGTCGACGCCGCGGGCGTGGATGTCCTGGCCGTCCATCAGGATGCGGCCGCCGGCGATGTCCTCCAGCCGGTTGATCGTGCGGATCAGCGTCGACTTGCCCGAGCCCGAGGGCCCGCACACGACCACGACCTCGCCCTTGGCGATGCTCTCGTCGACCTCGACAAGCGCGTGGTAGTCGCCGTACCACTTGTCGACCTTCTCGAAGCGGATCATGGGGCCGGTGTCAGGCATTGGGCGCGGCGAGCGGGTTGGCGGGGGCGACGAGCTCGTCGCGGGGACGGCTGGCACCCGGGCGGCGGTTCATGCGGCGCTCGAGCAAGAAGGCGATGCGAGACAGCCCGAAGCACAGCACGAAGTAGGTGAGCGCGAGCACGCCGTAGACCGCGGTGGCGTGGGTGAAGACCTGGGTGTTGATCTGCGAGGCGATGAACGAGACCTCCGACAGCCCGATGATGTAGCCGAGCGAGGTCTCCTTGATCGTGGAGACGAACTGGTTGACCAGCGAAGGCAGCATGCTGCGCAGCGCCTGGGGCAGCACGACGCGTCGCATCGTCCGTCCCCAGCCGAGGCCGAGCGCGCGCGCCGCCTCGACCTGCCCGCGCGGCACGCCGCGGATGCCGGCGCGCACGATCTCGGCGAGGTAGACGCCGTCGAACAGCACCAGCGCCGCGAGCATGGTGCTGAACTGCCCGGTCTTCACGCCCGTGACGCTGGGCAGGAAGAAGTAGGCCCAGAAGATGACCATCAGCAGCGGCACGCCGCGCACGACGTACACGATCGCCGTGACCGGCCAGCGCAGCGCGCGCCAGGGGCTGATGCGCGCCAGCCCCAGCGCGACGCCCACCGGCATCGCGCCGACGAGCGCGAGCGAGGCGAGCGCCACCGTCAGCGCGAGTCCGCCCAGCGGCCCGGCCGGGTACTGGCCGACGAGGAAGTAGAGCCAGTAGTCGCGGATCACGTCGAGCATCGCGGCCTCACAGCGTGCGGACGGGATACCGCCGGTGGTACCACGCGCCGAGGCCGGTGATCGCCAGCGACACGGCCAGGTAGGCCGCCGTCGCGAAGGCGAAGGCCTCGGCGCTGCGGAAGCTGGCGGACTCCACCCGCGCGGCCTGGTACATCATCTCGGTGACCGCGATGACGGTGGCGATGCTCGTGTCCTTCCACAGGTTCAGCGCCTGCGAGATCAGCGGCGGCACCGTCACCCGCAGCGCCTGCGGCAGGATCACGCGCCGCATCGTCGCGAGGAAGCCGAATCCCAGCGCGCGCCCGGCCTCCATCTGCACGGCGGGGATGGCGCGGATGCCGCTGCGGATGTCCTCGGCCATGTAGGCGGCCGTGTACAGCCCGAGGGCGATCGCCGCGGCGAGGAACTCCATGTGGCCCCAGTCGTTGAGCCGCTGCTGCCAAGAATCGGGAAGCAGCTGCGGCGCGCCGAAGTACCAGAACAGCAGGTGCGCGAGCAGCGGGACGTTGCGGATGCCCTCGACGAAGGCGGCCCCCGCCGCGCGCGCGAGCCGGCTGGGCGCGAGCCGCAGCAGCGCCACCGCGACCGCGAGCGGCAGCGCGAGCACGAAGGTCGTCGCGGCCAGTCCCAGGGAGACGCGCAGCCCCGCCATCAGCCAGTCGTGGTACTGGCCGTGCAGCAGGAGCGCGAGGTCGAACGACTGCAAGGGACGAGTCGCGCCGTCAGATGCGGTCGGAGTCGATCTTGAAGCCGCGGTGGTCGAAGTGCAGCTTGGTGTCCGGGCCGTACCACTTCAGGAAGATCCTGTTCGCCTCGCCCGAGGATTCCAGGCCGCGCAGCGTGTCGTCGACGACCTCCTTGAAGCGCGGCTCGTTCTTGCGCAGGCCGAGCGCGAGCGGCTCGACGCTGATGCTGGTCGGCAGGATGGTGTACGCCTTGCGGGCATCGCCCAGCTTGGCCCAGTCGTCCACCAGCGCCGCCTCGTCGTCGACGAAGGCGGCGCCCTTGCCCTGCTGCAGCGCGAGGAAGCCCTGCTGCGAGGTCTCGAAGGTCACGACGTCGGCCGTCGGCACGGCCTTGCGGATGTTGCCTTCCTGGGTACCGCCCTTGACCGTCAGCACCTTCTTGCCGGCGAGCTGGGCGATGTCGCGGATGCCGCTGGAGTTCTTCACGATCGCCTTCTGGCCGGTGACGAAGGTGGTCAGCGAGAAGTCGACCTGCGACTCGCGCTCCTTGTTGTGCGTCAGCGAGGCGGCCAGGAGGTCGACGCGGCCCTGCTGCAGCTCGGGGATGCGGGCGGCGACGGCGAGCTGCTTGAACACGGGCTTGACGCCGATCTTCGCCGCGATGGCCTTGGCGAGGTCGACCTCGTAGCCAACGATCTCGCGCGTCTTCGGATCGAGGAAGCTGTTGGGCTCGTCGGTGCCCAGCACGCCCACGACGAGCTCGCCCTTCTTCTTGATGTCGTCGAGCTGGTCGGCGTGGGCGGCGGAGACGAGGCCCGTCGCGACGATCGCGGCGGCGAGCAGGGAGCGGAGCGTGAGGGCGAGGCGCATGGCGGCGGTTCCTTGTTGTCGAGCGGCGAGCGTAGGCGGGCTGCGGCCCGTCGTGAAGCGACGGTTGCGCATATCCATCCTCCCGGCGATGCCGGGCGGTCGCCGGAACGCCGGGCCGGCGACCGGCGCAGGATAGCGGAACCGGCGCGAGCGTGCCGATTTCACGCCGATGTCCGAAATGCGCGGCCGCACGCTTGAGCGGGCGGGGGGCCCGCCGATGAACCGGGCGACGTGCGCCGGCCCGGGTCGGCGCTCCCCGCCATCCCCCGACGCCGGAGTTCCATGACCGCCTTCACCGAAGACCAGGCCCGCGCCTACATGCACAAGCTGCTCACCGCCATGGCCCAGGCCGGCGGCTCGGACCTGTTCATCGCCTGCGACTTCCCGCCCAGCATGAAGATCGACGGCGCCATGAAGCCGCTGACCTCGCAGAAGCTCACGGGCGAGGTGACGAAGGCGCTCGCGGCCGCGATGATGAACGAGCGCCAGCGCGAGGAGTTCGCGCGCGACCTCGAGTGCAACTTCGCCGTCACGGTCGCCGGCGTCCAGCGCTTCCGCATCAACGTGATGCTGCAGCAGCAGTCGGTCACCATGGTCTGCCGTGCGATCGCCTCCGAGATCCCGAACTTCGAGAAGCTCAAGCTGCCCGAGGTGCTCAAGGACGTCGTCGGCGCCAAGCGCGGGCTGGTGCTGGTCGTCGGCGCGACCGGCTCGGGCAAGTCGACGTCGCTCGCCGCGATGATCGACCATCGCAACCGCACCCAGGCCGGCCACATCATCACGGTGGAGGACCCGGTCGAGTACGTGCACGCGTCGCGCATGTCGCTGGTGACGCATCGCGAGGTGGGCGTCGACACCCACGGCTGGCACCACGCGCTGAAGAACACGCTGCGCCAGGCGCCCGACGTGATCCTGATCGGCGAGATCCGCGACGCCGAGACCATGGAGCACGCGATCGCCTTCGCCGAGACCGGCCACCTGTGCCTGGGCACGCTGCACGCCAACTCCGCGAGCCAGACGATCGAGCGCGTCATCAACTTCTTCCCCGAGGAGCGCCGCGCCCAGCTGCTGATGGACCTGTCGGCCAACCTGCGGGCCATCGTCTCCCAGCGCCTGGTGCGGCGCGAGGACGGCAAGGGCCGCGCGGCGGCGATCGAGATCCTGCTGAACACGCCCACCATCGCCGAGAAGATCTTCACGGGCGCGTTCAACGAGATCAAGGGCATCATGGGCCGCTCGCGCGAGCTGGGCATGTGCACCTTCGACTGGGCGCTGTTCGAGCTCTACGAGGCGCGCCTGATCGGCTTCGAGGAGGCGATCCGCAACGCCGACTCGGCCAACGAGCTGCGCCTGAACATCAAGCTCAAGAGCCGCCGCGGCGAGCCCGGCGCCTTCGACGGCGGCGGCCTGACGCTCGACATGGGCCCGTCGCCCGAGGAGATCGCGGCCAGGCAGGAGGAGGAAGAGCGCAAGGCCCGCGAGGCGCGCCGCAAGGCCGAGGACGAGGAACTCGCCCGCCTGCGCGAGCGCAAGCGCCTGGCAGAGGCAGCGCAGGGGCGCTGAAGCGCCGCCGCCCGTCAGTGCCCGGCGCGCATCAGCCGCGCGAGCAGGGTCGCGGCCCAGTCGGGCAGGTCGTGCGCGAAGGGCTCCGACTGCTCGAACTCGTCCTCGCCGATCACGGCCTCGTGGGCGACGCGGCCCGTCCCGTCGACCGCCAGGCGCAGCCAGCCATGCTCCGCGGCTTCCCACTCGAGCAGGATGCGGCCGTCGGGCGCGACCTCCAGCGCCGGCGCGCGCGCGAGCGGCGCCACCAGCGCCAGCAGCCGGCGCGCCTCGTCGACGGTCGCGGGC
>DASVLN010000049.1:0-1826 GCA_036384855.1 Burkholderiaceae bacterium
CTCGTCTTCGCCGAGGGACGCTTCGATCCCTCCGACCCCGCCGGCCGCCGCCTGCTCGCGCACGAGCTCGCCCACGTCGCGCAGGACGGCGCGCCGATGCTGCGCCGCGACGACGACGCGCCCGGGACCGCGCCCGCCGTCGACCCGGACGACCCGACGACCGAGCCCGATGCGGACGAGGATCTCGCGCCCGACTCGCTCGAAGGCGTCCAGGCCGAATGGGACGCGATGCAGGACGCCCTGCAGGCCGCCGCCGACCAGCAGGGCAACGACGACTACGCCGCCATCGACGCCGAGGACCGCCAGGGGCGCCCGCGCCGCCGCGACCAGCTGGGCCTTGCGTTCTGGCTGATGACCCTGCCTCCCTCGGCCTACCTGCGCACGATCGTCGTCACCGACTTCTGGGTCGAGCGGGACGCCGACCTCGTCGCGAACCTGGCCGACGTGGACGCGGTCGACGCCACGTTCGCCAAGGCCCTCGACATCGCGGCCGACGAGGACCGCACGATCGCGCTGCTCGGCCCGCGCGCCGACCACTACGAGCGCGACCGTCCGGAGGCCTTCCCCGCGTTCTGGCGCGAGTGGTTGCGGCGCGCGCTGGAGCCCGACGCGCGCGAGGTCGACCTCGTCGCCAAGGCGGCGGCCGCCGCCGACGAGATGGGCCGGCAGGGGCAGCGCCTGCAGGACGGCATCTTCGCCCAGGGCCTGCCGGTGGCGTTCAACGACGCGATGACGATGGTCTCGTTCACGCTCGTGCCCGAGCTCGCGCGCGAGCCTGTGCGCCATCCGGTCGAGCGCTTCGCCCAGGCGGCGCTGGCGTGGGGCTACCTGCAGTCGCTGGCGTTGTTCACGAGGGACTGGAACCGCCTCGCCGCCGGCATGGTGCTCGCGTTCGGCCAGGGCACGCTGGCGTTCAAGCTCGACGAGCTCCTCGACCTGAAGGAGCGCCAGGTCTCGCGCCTGCGCGACGTCGACTCGCTGCTGCACAACGGCTGGATGTCGGCGGTCGACCGCAAGGTCTTCCCGCCCGTGCCCGACGGCATCGCGGTGCGGTTGGGCAGCTACCGCTTCGAGGCCGGCTTCTCGGCCTACGACGGCCTGTGGATCACGCCGCGCGGGATCTTCGACGCCGCGCTGCGCGCCACCGACGCCGACATCGCGCACGCGAGCGAGGAAGGCCGCGTCGCGATCGGCGCGCGCTGGGAGTCGGCCCTCGGCTACCGCGACGCGGCCTGGGACGCGGTCAAGAGCGGCCTGTGGAAGCAGGCGCCGGAGACGGTCGTGACCGGCGGGGCCTTCGCGCTCGCGCACGCGGTGGCGCCGGAGGTGATGGTGTTCGTCGACCTCTTCTACGCGGCCAAGGCGGCGTGGGACGCGGGCATCGAGGTGCCGTCGGAGATCGAGGACGCGCTGGCGCTCGTGCGCTCGGCCACCACCGTCGTCGACCTGATGCGCACGCAGGCGCAGCTGTCCATGACGCAGGTCGGCGGGCTCACGCGCCAGGTGCTCGACGCGATCGCGATCCGCGGCGCGGCCAAGGGCGCCCGGGCGCATTTCTCGGGGGCGGCCACCGAGGGGCTGGCCGACGCCGAGGGCGAGGCCTCGGAGGCCTTGTCCACGCGCCTCGCCCGCACGCGCGAGCGCGCCGCCGTCCGGCGCGAGACGGAGGACATCGTCGACCGCCGCCTCGACGATCGCCAGGTCGCCGCCGAGATCGAGGAAGCCGGGCAGCATGCGCCGCACGATTCGTCCGAGGCGGGCTACGACGAGCAGATCGACCTGCCCAACAAGCACCAGTGGCGGCGCCGCCGCGGCGACGGGCAGTG
>DASVLN010000050.1:0-6911 GCA_036384855.1 Burkholderiaceae bacterium
CGCAGCGCGAGCAGGAGCGCGTCCTGGCACTGCTGGAGGACCGGCCGTGGCATCCCGACGCGCCGCCGACGGCCAGCATCGTGCCGCCGCCGCTGCCGCAACCGGTGCTCGCGCAGGCCGACTTCGGCGTCGTCCACCCGACGCGCGACGCGCGCCACATGGCCGACTGGGTGGTCGCGCGCCACGACAACGGCCGCCTGCCCTTCATCGTGCTCGACAAGCGCGCCGCGCGCCTGTACGTCTTCCAGCCCAACGGCACGCTGGTGCAGGACACGCCCGTCCTGCTCGGCCAGTCGCACGGCGACGATACGTACCCAGGCATCGGCAACGTGCCGATCTCCGAGGTCAAGCCCTACCAGCGCACGACGGCGGCCGGCCGGTTCGTCACTCGCCCCGGCCTGGACGAGGACCATACCGACGTCGTCTGGCTCGACTACGACGCCGCGCTCGCGATGCACCGCGTCATCAACAAGGTGAAGTCCGAGCGCCGGCCCTGGCGCCTCGCGCAGCCCAACCCGAAGCTGCGACGCATCTCGTGGGGCTGCATCAACATCCCGATCCCGTTCTTCAACCAGTACATCTCGCCGGTCTTCGGCAAGCAGCGCGGCGTGGTCTACGTGATCCCCGAGACCAAGACCTTCGCCGAGGTGTTCGAGAAGAACGGCGGCGCCGCGGCCGTCGGGCAGACGCTGGCGATGGACAACGCGCCCGCGGCGCCGAAGGCCGTGGTCGACCGGTGAGCACCCGCAAAGGCGGCTCGTGAGCGCCCCGGCCCACGCGATCGCCGCGCGCCACCCTCGTCGGTCCGCCGCGCGTGCGTGCCTGTCGCATCCGCGCGCGTTCATCTGGCGCGTGCTGGTGGCCTTCAAGGCCAACCAGGGCCTGCTGCTGGCCGGCGCGGTGGCGTACTACGCGCTGCTGTCCATCGTGCCGCTGCTGATCCTGAGCGTGATCGCGCTCGCGCACGTGATTCCGGAGCACGAGCTGCTCGAGACGATCGGCCGCTACCTCGCATGGCTGGTGCCCAGCCAGTCGGGCGCGGTCGTCGCCGAACTGCGCGGTTTCCTCGACCACCGCGAGGTCGTCGGCTGGTTCCTCGCCGTGACGATGCTGTTCTTCAGCTCCCTCGCCTTCGCCGTGCTGGAGAACGCGCTGTCCGTCGTCTTCGTCCACCGCGTGTCCCACCGCAAGCGCACGCTGCTCGCGCGCCTGCTGATGCCCTACGTCTATGTGTTGTGCCTCGGGTTCGGGCTGATGATGGTCACGCTCGTGGCCGGCGGGCTCGAGGAGCTCGGACAGCGCAGCATCGACTTCCTCGGCCACCACTGGTCGCTCGGCTTCCTGTCGCGGCTGCTGCTGTACCTGCTGGGCCTGTCGGGCGAGATCGTGCTGCTCACCTCGATCTACGTCGTGATGCCCGAGAGCCCGCTCGACGTGCGCCATGCGCTCATCGGCGCGGTCTCGGCGGTGGCGTTGTGGGAGGTCACGCGCCACGTGCTGGTGTGGTACTTCGCGACGCTGTCGCAGGTGGGCGTCGTCTACGGCTCGATGACGACCGCCATCGTCGTGCTGCTGAGCCTGGAGCTGGGCGCGACGCTCGTGCTGCTGGGCGCGCAGGTCATCGCCGAGTACGAGCGCCTCGAGCGCCACGCGCCGCCGGCCAGGGAGCCCGAGCTCGTCCAGCGCCGCTGAGGCGCCGCGCGCGCACGGTCGGGCTTGCGGTAATCCTTACCGATGAGCAGGGCGGCGCACGCTCGCGTTTTCCCCTGTGTCCATCGTCGATTCCCGCATCCCGCCGAGGGACGCCGCCTCGGCAGGGGCCCGCTGCCGTTGTAGGAATCGTCTGGCATGGAACCTGCACAGACGGCAGAGCTGGCCGAGTGGACGCCGATTTTTCCCGGGCGCCCCGCGAGCCGCGCGCCTGGAGACGACTCATGACGATCATGGAAACGCGGCCCGCCCTGGAGCCGGTGAGCGAGATGCACCAGTTGCTGGGAGCGCTCGTCGCGTTGAGGAAGGGGGACGCGGACGTGCGCCTGCCGGTGCACTGGTCGGGTGTCGCGGGGCGCGTGGCCGACGCATTCAACGACGTCGTCGAGCAGAACGCCAACATGGCCGAGGAGCTCGCCCGCCTGCGCCAGATGGTCGGCAAGGAAGGCAAGCTCAAGCAGCGGGCGTCGCTGCGCGAGGCCAAGGGCTTCTGGGGCGAGTCGATCGACTGCATCAACTCGCTGATCGACGACCTCGTGCACCCGACCAGCGAGGTGGCGCGCGTGATCGGCGCGGTGGCCCAGGGCGACCTGAGCAAGAGCATGGCGCTGGAGGTCGACGGCCGGCCGCTGGAGGGCGAGTTCCTGCGCACGGCCAAGACGATCAACAAGATGGTCGACCAGCTCGGCAATTTCTCGGCCGAGGTCACGCGGGTGGCGCGCGAGGTCGGCACCGAGGGCAAGCTCGGCGGCCAGGCCAAGGTCAAGGGCGTGGCCGGCACGTGGAAGGACCTGACGGACTCGGTCAACTCGATGGCCGGCAACCTGACCGACCAGGTGCGCAACATCGCCGACGTGACGACCGCGGTCGCGAAGGGCGACCTGTCCAAGAAGATCGACGTCGACGTGAAGGGCGAGTTCCTCACGCTGAAGAACACGATCAACACGATGGTCGACCAGCTGCGATCCTTCGCGTCGGAGGTGACGCGGGTGGCGCGCGAGGTCGGCACCGAGGGCTCGCTGGGCGGCCAGGCGCGCGTCGAGGGCGTGTCGGGGACGTGGAAGGACCTGACCGACTCGGTCAACTCGATGGCCGGGAACCTGACCTCGCAGGTGCGCAACATCGCCGACGTGACGAAGGCCGTGGCCGCGGGCGACCTGTCCAAGAAGATCACGGTCGACGTCAAGGGCGAGATCCTCGAGCTGAAGAACACCGTCAACACGATGGTCGACCAGCTGCGCTCGTTCGCGGCCGAAGTGACGCGCGTGGCGCGCGAGGTCGGCACCGAGGGCAAGCTGGGCGGCCAGGCGGACGTGCAGGGCGTGGCGGGCACGTGGAAGGACCTGACCGACTCGGTCAACTCGATGGCCTTCAACCTGACCTCGCAGGTGCGCAATATCGCCGACGTGACCAAGGCGGTGGCGGCGGGCGACCTGTCCAAGAAGATCACGGTGGACGTCAAGGGCGAGATCTCCGAGCTCAAGACCACCATCAACACGATGGTGGACCAGCTGTCGTCCTTCGCCGCGGAAGTGACGCGGGTGGCGCGCGAGGTGGGCACCGAGGGCCGGCTGGGCGGCCAGGCCGAGGTCAAGGGCGTTTCGGGCACCTGGAAGGACCTGACCGACTCGGTCAACTCGATGGCCGGCAACCTCACCTCGCAGGTGCGCAACATCGCCGACGTGACGAAAGCCGTGGCGGCGGGCGACCTGTCCAAGAAGATCACGGTGGACGTCAAGGGCGAGATCCTCGAGCTGAAGAACACGATCAACACGATGGTCGACCAGCTGCGCTCGTTCGCGGCCGAGGTCACGCGCGTGGCGCGCGAGGTCGGCACGGAAGGCAAGCTGGGCGGCCAGGCGGACGTGCAGGGCGTAGCGGGCACGTGGAAGGACCTGACCGAGTCTGTGAACTTCATGGCCGGCAACCTGACCTCGCAGGTGCGCAACATCGCCGAGGTGACGACCGCCGTGGCCGCGGGCGACCTCTCGAAGAAGATCACCGTCGACGTCAAGGGCGAGATCCTCGAGCTCAAGAACACGATCAACACGATGGTCGACCAGCTGCGCTCGTTCGCGGCCGAGGTCACGCGCGTGGCGCGCGAGGTCGGCACCGAGGGCAAGCTGGGCGGCCAGGCCGACGTGCAGGGCGTGGCGGGCACGTGGAAGGATCTCACCGAGTCGGTGAACTTCATGGCCGGCAACCTGACCTCGCAGGTGCGCAACATCGCCGAGGTGACGACGGCCGTGGCCGCGGGCGACCTCTCGAAGAAGATCACGGTGGACGTGAAAGGCGAGATCTCCGAGCTCAAGAACACGATCAACACGATGGTCGACCAGCTGTCGTCCTTCGCCGCGGAAGTGACGCGGGTGGCGCGCGAGGTCGGCACCGAGGGCAAGCTCGGCGGCCAGGCCGACGTCCAGGGCGTCGCGGGAACGTGGAAGGACCTGACCGAGTCGGTGAACTCGATGGCGTCCAACCTGACCTCGCAGGTGCGCAACATCGCCGACGTGACGAAGGCCGTGGCCGCGGGCGACCTGTCCAAGAAGATCAGCGTGGACGTCCAGGGCGAGATCTCCGAGCTCAAGAGCACGATCAACACGATGGTGGATCAGCTGCGCTCGTTCGCGGCCGAGGTCACGCGCGTGGCGCGCGAGGTCGGCACCGAGGGCATCCTGGGCGGCCAGGCGGACGTGCAGGGCGTGGCGGGCACGTGGAAGGACCTGACCGAGTCGGTGAACTTCATGGCCGGCAACCTGACCTCGCAGGTGCGCAACATCGCCGAGGTCACGACGGCCGTGGCGGCGGGCGACCTCTCGAAGAAGATCACGGTGGACGTCAAGGGCGAGATCTCGGAGCTCAAGAACACGATCAACACGATGGTCGACCAGCTGCGGTCGTTCGCGGCCGAGGTCACGCGCGTGGCGCGCGAGGTCGGCACCGAAGGCAAGCTGGGCGGCCAGGCGGACGTGCAGGGCGTTGCCGGCACGTGGAAGGACCTCACCGATTCGGTGAACCTGATGGCGTCGAACCTGACCTCGCAGGTGCGCAACATCGCGGACGTGACCAAGGCGGTGGCCGCGGGCGACCTCTCCAAGAAGATCACCGTCGACGTCAAGGGCGAGATCCTGGAGCTGAAGGCGACCATCAACACGATGGTGGACCAGCTGTCGTCCTTCGCCGCGGAAGTGACGCGGGTGGCGCGCGAGGTGGGCACCGAGGGCCGGCTGGGCGGCCAGGCGCAGGTGCAGGGCGTCTCGGGCACGTGGAAGGATCTCACCGACAACGTGAACTTCATGGCCGGCAACCTGACCTCGCAGGTGCGAGGCATCGCCAAGGTCGTGACCGCCGTGGCCGACGGCGACCTCGAGCGCAAGCTGACGGTGGAGGCCAAGGGCGAGATCGCCGCGCTGGCCGACACGATCAACGGCATGACCGACACGCTCGCGACCTTCGCCGACCAGGTGACGACGGTGGCGCGCGAGGTGGGCGTCGAGGGCAAGCTCGGCGGCCAGGCCAAGGTGCCCGGCGCGTCGGGAACGTGGAAGGCGCTGACCGAGAACGTCAACGAGCTCGCCGCCAACCTCACGACGCAGGTGCGCGCCATCGCGGAGGTCGCGACCGCCGTCACCCAGGGCGACCTGACGCGCTCGATCACGGTCGAGACTCAGGGCGAGGTCGCCTCGCTGAAGGACACGATCAACGAGATGATCCGCAACCTGCGCGACACGACGCAGAAGAACACCGAGCAGGACTGGCTCAAGACCAACCTCGCCAAGTTCAGCCGCATGCTGCAGGGGCAGCGCGACCTGGTGGCGGTGGGCCAGCTGATCCTGTCCGAGCTCGCGCCCGTCGTCGGCGCGCAGCAGGCCGAGTTCTACGTGATGGGCAGCTCCGCGGAGGCGCCCAAGCTGCGCCTGATCGCCAGCTACGCCTCGGGCGGCCAGGCGACGCACGGCAAGGAGGTGCACCTCGGCGAAGGCCTGGTCGGCCAGTGCGCCGTCGACAAGCGCAAGCTGCTGCTGACCAACGTGCCGTCGACCGCCTTCCGCATCGCATCCGGCTTGAGCGAGAGCACGGCGATGGACGTGCTGGTGCTGCCCGTCGTCTTCGAAGGGCAGATGCGAGGCGTCCTGGAGCTCGCCTCGCTGGAGCGCTTCAACCCCGTGCACGAGGCCTTCCTCGACCAGCTGACCGAGTCGATCGGCATCGTCATCAACACGATCGAGGCGAACTCGCGCACCGAGGACCTGCTCAAGCAGTCCCAGTCGCTCGCCGAGGAGCTGGGTTCGCGCCAGAAGGAGCTGCAGCAGACCAACCAGGAGCTGCAGGACAAGGCGCGCCTGCTGGCGCACCAGAACCAGGAGGTCGAGCGCAAGAACACCGAGGTCGAGCAGGCGCGCCAGGCGCTCGAGGAGAAGGCCGAGCAGCTCGCGTTGACGTCCAAGTACAAGTCCGAGTTCCTCGCCAACATGTCGCACGAGCTGCGCACGCCGCTCAACAGCCTGCTGATCCTGTCCGACCAGCTGTGCAAGAACGCGGAGGGCAACCTGACGCCCAAGCAGGTCGAGTTCTCGAAGACGATCCACTCGTCCGGCAACGACCTGCTGATGCTGATCAACGACATCCTGGACCTGTCGAAGATCGAGTCGGGCACGGTGGCGGTGGATGCGAGCGAGCTGCGCGTGGACGACCTGCACCGCTCGGTGGAGCGCGGCTTCCGCCACTTCGCGGAGTCCAAGCACGTCGACTTCGTCGTGGAGCTGCGCCAGCCGCTGCCCAAGACGATGGTCACGGACGTCAAGCGCCTGCAGCAGATCATCAAGAACCTGCTGTCGAACGCCTTCAAGTTCACGCACGAAGGCCAGGTGCGCTTCACGATTGCCACCGCGACGGGCGGCTGGTCGGCGGACAACGAGGAGCTCGCGCGCGCGGCGCAGGTGTTGGCGTTCTCGGTGGCCGATACGGGTATCGGCATCTCGCCCGACAAGCAGCAGATCATCTTCGAGGCGTTCCAGCAGGCCGACGGCTCGACCTCGCGCAAGTACGGCGGCACGGGCCTGGGGCTGGCGATCAGCCGCGAGCTCTCGCGCCTGCTGGGCGGCGAGATCAGGCTGCAGAGCGAGCCGGGCCGGGGCAGCGAGTTCACGCTGTACCTGCCGCAGGCCTACAGCCCGGCGCGCACGGCGCGGCACGTCCGG
>DASVLN010000051.1:0-3164 GCA_036384855.1 Burkholderiaceae bacterium
GCGCGCCGCGCGACGCACGCCGGCCAGGCGGTGCGCGAGGCCACGGTCGACGGCCGCATGCCGGCGCGCTTCGAGTCGGCGAGCTGGGTCGTGCGCTCGGCCCTGTGCGTCGAGGTGCGCGACCCGAGGCGCGCCAACGGCCCGCAGGCGGAGCGTAGCGGCAATGCCAGCGGCGTGCTCTACGTCTTCATGCCGCCGCTGGAACGGCTGGAAGACTACCTCGAGCTGCTGGCCGCGATCGAGGCCACGGCCGCCGAGCTGGGCGTCCGCCTTGTGCTCGAGGGCTATCCGCCGCCCCGCGATCCGCGCCTGAAGGTGCTGCCCGTGACGCCCGACCCCGGCGTGATCGAGGTCAACATCCATCCGGCCGCGAACTGGCGCGAGCTCGTGGAGCACACCGAGTTCCTGTACGACGCCGCCTGGCGCTCGCGCCTGACGACCGAGAAGTTCATGATCGACGGCCGCCACACCGGCACCGGCGGCGGCAACCACTTCGTCCTCGGCGGCGCGACGCCGGCGGACTCGCCCTTCCTGCGCCGGCCCGACGTCCTCGGCAGCCTGCTGGCCTACTGGCACGACCATCCGTCCCTGAGCTACCTGTTCTCCGGCCTGTTCATCGGGCCCACCAGCCAGGCGCCGCGCATCGACGAGGCGCGCAACGACCAGCTCTACGAACTCGAGATCGCCCTGGCGGAGATCGCGAAGGCGACGCGCGAGCGCGGCGAGGCCGTGCCGCCCTGGCTCGTGGACCGCGCACTGCGCAACATCCTCGTCGATGCCACGGGCAACACGCACCGCAGCGAGTTCTGCATCGACAAGCTGTACTCGCCCGACTCGTCGACCGGGCGGCTGGGGCTGCTCGAGTTGCGCGCCTTCGAGATGCCGCCCCACGCGCGCATGAGCGTCGTCCAGCAACTGCTGCTGCGGGCGCTCGTGGCGCGCTTCTGGGCCCGGCCCTACGACGGCGCGCTGGTGCGCTGGGGGACGGAGCTCCACGACCGCTTCCTGCTGCCGCACTTCGTGGCCGCCGACTTCGACGACGTCATCGGCGAGATGGCCGAGGCCGGCATGCCGGTCGACCGCGCCTGGTTCGACCCGCACTTCGAGTTCCGCTTCCCCAAGCTGGGCGAGTTCGCGGCCGGCGGCGTGCACGTGGTGCTGCGGGGCGCGCTGGAGCCGTGGCACGTGATGGGCGAGGAGGGCAGCGCCGGCGGCACGGTGCGCTACGTCGACTCGTCGCTGGAGCGGCTGGAGGTCAAGGTCACCGGCTTCGTCACGCCGCGCCACGTCCTGACCGTCAACGGCCAGCCGGTGCCTCTGCAGCCGACCGGGCGCGTCGGCGAATACGTCGCCGGCGTGCGATATCGCGCGTGGCGGCCGCCCTCCGGCCTGCATCCGACGATCCCGGTTCACTCGCCGCTGACCGTCGACCTCGTCGATACCTGGTCGCGGCGCTCGCTGGGCGGCTGCACGTACCACGTCGCGCATCCAGGCGGCCGCAACTACGCGACGCTGCCCGTCAATGCCTACGAGGCCGAGAGCCGCCGCCTCGCGCGCTTCTTTGCGATGGGCCACACGCCGGGCCGGATGGACGTGGGGCAGCCCCGGCGCAGCGACGAGTTCCCGTTCACGCTGGACCTGCGACGCGCGGGGCGCTGACGATGATCGCCCCGCCACGGATGGACGCATTGGCGCCATGACTGCGTTCGCATCGACCTTCGCGTCCACGTCCAGGTGCGCGCTCTTGCCGGCGTCCGGATGCGCGCTGTGGCCGACCTTCCAGGAGGCGCTGCGGCCCGCGGGCCCGGCGATGCCGGGCTCCTGGCGATAATCCGTGCTCATCCCCTCCCCGATGTCCTCCGTCCAGACCAGCCTGCTTCCCGACGATGCGCCCGAGGCTGCCGCCCTCGCGCGCGCGGCGGCGCTGCGTGGCACGCCGGGGAGCTTCGACGAGCTGCACGGCACCCGCGCCGAGGAGGCCGGCCACGACCTGGCGCCGGCCTGGCGCGGTTTCTTCGACGCGGCCGGCGCCGACGGCTGGGTCGGCCTCGCGCAGACGCGCGCGCGCATCGCGCGGCGCGTCCAGGACGATGGCGTCACCTACAACGTCTATGCCGACGCCACGGGCAGGGCCAGCGCGTGGCCGCTCGAGCCGCTGCCTTTCCTGCTCGATGCCGCGTCCTGGGCTGCGATCGAGGCCGGCGCCGCCCAGCGCGCACGCCTGCTCGATGCGGTGCTCGCCGACGTCTACGGCAGCCGCAGCCTGCTGGACGAGGGGCTGCTGCCCGCCTCGCTGGTGCTCGCACATCCGCAGTACCTGCGCGCGCTGCACGGCTGCCGCCCGGCGGGCGGTGTCCGGCTGCATGTCGCGGCCTTCGACCTCGCGCGCGGCGCGGACGGCGCCTGGCGCGTCGTCAGCCAGCGCACCCAGGCGCCGTCCGGGCTCGGCTACCTGCTGGAAAACCGGCTCATCATCTCGCAGCAGTTCCCCGCCGCCTTTCGCGACCTGCACGTGCAGCGCGTGGCCGCGGGCTTCCTCGGGTTGCTGCAGGGCCTGCAGCGCCTGCATCCCGCGGGCGAGGATTCGCGCGTCGTGCTCCTGACGCCCGGGCCCCACAACGAGACCTACTTCGAGCACGCGTTCCTCGCGCGCTACCTCGGCATCACGCTGGTCGAGGGCGGCGACCTCACCGTGCGCGGCGAGCGCCTCTACCTGAAGACGCTGCACGGCCTGGAGCCGGTGCACGTGCTGCTGCGGCGCGTCGACGACGAGTACCTCGACCCGCTGGAGCTGCGCGGCGACTCGGCGCTGGGCGTCGCCGGGCTGCTGTCGGTGATCCGCGCGGGGCAGGTCGTCGTGGCCAACGCGCCGGGCGCCGGCTTCCTCGAGAGTCCCGGCCTCGCCGCGTTCTGGCCCGCGGTCGCGCGCCGGCTGCTGGGCGAGGAGCTGCTGCTGCCCTCGACGACCAGCTGGTGGTGCGGCGAGGACAGCGTCTGGCAGGCCCAGCGCGACCGCCTGGCCGACTTCGTCGTCGCCCCCACCTTCCCGACCAGCGCCACGACGACCGGCTTCGCGCCCCACGGCGTCGCCGAACTCGCGCCCGAGGCGCGTGCCGCGCTGCTGGCCGCGATCGAGGCGCGGCCCGCGGCGTACACGCTGCAGG
>DASVLN010000052.1:0-2187 GCA_036384855.1 Burkholderiaceae bacterium
CCCGTTCGAGGTCACGCCCGCGATGTTCGCGTGGATGGAGCACCGCTACGAGCCGCCGGCCGCCGACGAGCTCGCGGGCGCGGTCGTGGTCGACACGTCGCCCGGGCAGGCCGCTGCCGGCTGAAGGACGTCAGACCGCCAACAGGGTGCTTCGGTAGTGCACCAGCTCGTCGATCGATTCCTGGATATCGGCGAGCGCGGTGTGCTTCTGCGCCTTCTTCAGGCCCTCGAGGGCTGCCGGCTTCCAGCGCCGCGCGAGCTCCTTGAGCGTGCTGACGTCGAGGTTGCGGTAGTGGAAGTACTCCTCGAGCGCCGGCATCGTGCGCGCCATGAAGCGGCGATCCTGGCAGATCGAGTTGCCGCACATCGGGCTCTTGCCCCGCGGCACGTAGTCGGCGAGCCACTTGACGAGCTCGGCCTCGGCCTGCGCCTCGGTGACGGTCGACGCGCGCACGCGGTCGATCAGGCCGCTCTTGCCGTGGGTGCCCTTGTTCCAGGCGTCCATGCCGTCGAGCACGGCGTCGCTCTGGTGGATCGCGAAGACGGGACCTTCGACGCGCACCGCGAGATCGGGGCTGGTGACGACCACGGCGACCTCGATGATGCGGTCGCTGTCGGGCAGCAGGCCGGTCATCTCCATGTCGACCCAGATCAGGTTCATCTCGGATTTCTTCAGCAGCGTCTCGGTCATCGGGTCTCCCAGGTGCGTGGCAGGACGGGATCGGGCGTCGCCGCGAACGCGCACCGATCCTTGAACGACGGCATTCTCGCCCCGATCTGCGGCGGGCCCGCCGTCGAGCGCGGGCGAAATGCGGCATTTCCGGGCCGATCCGACACCGGCGCCCGCGGCCGCGCCGCCTACACTTGAGCCCCATGAATCCTCTCGTCCTGTCCACGGCGTTCGCGCTGGCCATCCTCGCCTCGCTGGCCGTGAAGTACTGGCTCGCCACGCGCCAGATGCGCCACGTCGCCGCGCACCGCGACGCGGTCCCGCCTGCCTACGCCGGCGTGGTCACGCCCGAGGCGCATCGCAAGGCCGCGGACTACTCGCTCGCGAAGCTGCGGCTGGGCATCGTGTCCGACGCCGTCGGGGCGGCCGTGCTGATCGGCTGGACGCTGCTGGGCGGACTCGCGTGGCTCAACCAGGCGGTGCTCGGGCTGGTCGAGCCGCGCTGGGGCGCGATGGCCTACCAGCTCGCGCTGTTCGGTGCGTTCAGCGTGGTCGGTTGGCTGGTCGACCTTCCGATTGCCCTGTACTCGACCTTCGCGCTGGAGCAGCGCTTCGGCTTCAACCGCATGACGGCGGGCCGCTACGTCAAGGACACGCTGCTGTCGACGGCGCTGGGCGTCGCGATCGGCGGGCCGCTGCTTGCCGCGGTGCTGTGGATCATGCAGGCCGCCGGCACGCACTGGTGGGTGCTCGCGTGGGCGGTGCTCGTCGCGTTCCAGCTGCTGGCGATGGTGGTCTACCCGGCCTTCATCGCGCCGCTTTTCAACCGGTTCGAGCCGCTCGCCGACGAGGCCCTGGCCGCGCGGGTGCAAGCGCTGATGGCGCGCTGCGGCTTCCGCGCCCGCGGCTTCTACGTCATGGACGGCAGCAAGCGCTCGGCGCACTCGAACGCCTACTTCACGGGCTTCGGCGCGTCCAAGCGGGTGGTGTTCTACGACACGCTGCTCGCGCGCCTGAGCGGTGACGAGCTCGAGGCCGTGCTGGCGCACGAGCTGGGTCATTTCGCGCACCGCCACATCCTCAAGCGCCTGCTGGCGGTGTTCGCGTTCAGCCTCGCCGGCTTCGCGCTGCTGGGCTGGCTCGCGAACCAGCCGGCGTTCTACTACGGCCTGGGCACGCTGCCCAACATGAGCGCGCCCAACAACGCCCAGGCGCTGCTGCTGTTCATGCTGGCGCTGCCGCCGTTCCTGTACTTCGTCTCGCCGCTGTTCGCGAGCCTGTCGCGCCGCGACGAGTACCAGGCCGACGCCTACGCCCGCGATCGCGCGAGCGCGACGGAGCTCGTGCGCGCGCTGCTCAAGCTCTACGAGGACAACGCGACGACACTCACGCCGGACCCGGTCTTCGTGCGCTTCTACTACTCGCACCCGCCAGCCTCGGCGCGCATCGCGGCGCTGGGCGTGACCATCGCCGCGCTGGCGGGCGTCGCCGCCGGCGCGACCGCCCCCGAGCCCGCC
>DASVLN010000053.1:0-1989 GCA_036384855.1 Burkholderiaceae bacterium
GCCAGCGGCGTGGCCTCGCAGCTCGCAGGCGGCAGCGACGTCGGCCCGCCGGCGATCACGCCCTGCCAGCACAGGTAGTCGACGAGCGCGTCGGCGTCGCGCGCGGCCAGCTCGTGCGAGACGTCGGCCTCGCCGCGCAGCTCCACGGTCACCGCGACGCAGGCCGAGGGGATCGGCGTCGCGGCGCCGAATTGCGCGGCCAGGCGCGGCCAGAGCGTCGAGCAGGCCTCGTCGAACGGGTGGTCGCCCGATTCCTCGGCCAGCAGCACCGCGCGCGCGCCCATCAGGCGGGCCAGCGGCTCGACGCGCGGCCAGACCGAGGTCTCGGTGTACAGGTGCAGCGCGGCCTCGCTGTCGCAGTGCAGGTCCAGCACGATGTCGGCATCGACCGCCAGCGACAGCAGCGTGCGGCGCAGGCTCTCGAGCGCGGTGCGTTCCGGCACCGCGGCGACCGCGGCGCGCAGGGCCTCGCGGATGGTCGCGACGTTGCGGTCCGCGTCGGCGCCGAGGCGGCCGTCCACGGCGCGCGCGACGTCCTCGAGCAGGTCGGCGTAGTGGCGGTTGAAGTTCTCGCCGGTCGCGAGATCGAAGCGGCCCTGCACCGACTGCAGCACGCGCTGTCCGAGCCCCAGCGGATTGGCCACCGGCACGAGCACCACCTCGCCGCGGATGCGGCCGGCGGCCTCGAGCGCGGCCAGGCGCTCGCGCAGGTGGTGGGCGACGAGCAGGCCCGGGATCTCGTCGGCGTGCAGCGCGGCCTGCAGCGTCGCCTTCGGCCCCTGGCCCGGCGTGCCGTAGTGCAGGCTGACCAGTTCGGCGCGGACGCCGGGCGTGGACGGGACGAGGGCGTGGTGGACGGTCTTCATCGCGGGAATCCTTCAGGAAGTGCGGGCCTGCCCAGGGTGGCGGCCAGCGGCGTTCGGCGGCAAGGAACCGGCGCGCCGGCGCCTTCGAGATCGCGAGGGACGCGACCGCCGGCATGAGGCATGGCGCGGCGGCGGTCGGGCGGCAAGGCGCCGAGGTTACCGCACGCCCCGCGTGGGGAGTCGCTTGCCCGGCCGCATCGCGAAGCTCACCCCAGCACCCACCGGTCCCTCACCGCGACATGCGGCTCGACATGACTGGTCAGCAGGACCACCTGCCGCCCGGCTTCGGCCCGCTCGCCCAGCACCCGGGCGAGATGCGCCGCCGACGCCGCATCCAGCGCGTTGAAGGGCTCGTCGAGCAGCAGCAGGCGCACGGGCAACGCCAGCGCCAGGGCCAGCAGCGTCTTGCGCTGTTGCCCGAGCGACGCATGCCGCAGCGGCGTCTCGAGCACCCGCTCCAGGCCCAGCGCCTCCACCTGCTCGCGCAGCGCCTGCGACCCCTGCGCGGGCAGGCCGTAGGTGCCGGCGACGAAGCCGAGGCATTCGCCGATGGTGAGCCACGGCGTCGGCGGCGGGTCGCTCAGGCCCCAGAAGGTCTGGCGGCGCCAGGCCAGCGGCGCGACGCGGTCGCCGCAGCCGTAGTGCTCGCCGCCCAGCGCGAAGCGGCCGTGCTGCGGCCGCGACGCCCCCGCGAGCAGGCGCAGCAGCGTCGACTTGCCGCTGCCGTTGGCGCCCTGCACCCAGGTGACGCCCGGGCGGGCCTCGGCGCTGAAGCCCTCGAACAGCCAGCGCCGGCCATAGGCGAAGACCAGCTTCTCGATGCGCAGGACGGACGTGTCCGGCGGACTCAGCTCCACAGTTCGCTCCCCACGGCCGTCAGCAGGCCGGTGCACAAGGCCCAGAGGCTGACATGGGTCTCGCGCCGGCTCGAATGCACGGCGGTCAGCGCGACGGGCGTCGCGACGAGTCCGACCGCGAACGCCGCCAGCGGGACCGTCCGGAACGGCCGCGGCGCGAGCGCGACGAGCGCGACCGCCGCCGCGCCGGCCAGCAGCATCGGCGCGCAGGCGATCGCCCGAGCGCGCCGCCGCCAGCCGTCGGCCACCGGCAGCGCCGCGAGCCA
>DASVLN010000054.1:0-3327 GCA_036384855.1 Burkholderiaceae bacterium
GGTGGCGACGAGCGCCGCCGGCAGGCCTTCGTCGGCCGGCGCCTGGTTGGCGTTGGTCAGGACGGGCGTGCCCACCGACAGCGCGCTGTAGACGCGGTCGTGCATGCCCCATTCCCAGTTCGGGTCGAAGTTGACGAGCCCGGCGTAGAACGTCATCAGCCGCGTCAGGCTGCCGTGCGGCAAGTTGCCGAGGAAGCGGAACGACGGCTCGTCCCCGAACACCTGCTGCCAGCCGCTGCCGACGAAGTCCACCGGCACGCCGCGCAGCGACTGCGCCGCCAGCACGCGTCGGTGGCGCTTGACGAAGGAGTCGGCCGCGCAGGCGAACTTCTGCACCTCGGGCTCGAGCGCGGCGCGCGGGCTCAAGGCCAGGACGTCGAACAGGTCGAGCACGGTGTTGGATCGCCCGCCCGGCGCGAGCAAGCGCTCGGCCACGCGCGCGAGTTCGTTGCCGGACAGCGCCATCGCGTTGGACTCGGCCAGCGTGCGCGCGAGATCGGGCTGCACGATGCCGGCCGCCAGCTCGGTGCCGATCGAGCCGACCACGACCAGCCGCCGCTGCACCGGGACGACGGGACGCGGCCCTGGCGGCTCCGGGAAGGCCGCGAACGGCACGTACAGGCTGTGCGGCGGCGCGAGCGGCGCAGGGCCCGTGCACCAGGCGTCGCGCGTGGCCTTCTCGGCGAACACCGGCACGAGGCGCGGATCGCTCCACGCGTCGGCGAGGAATTGCCCGGCCACGGGGAAGCGCGCGATGTCGTAGAGCAGCGTGTCGAGGATGTAGAAGTGGAACGGGCAGGCGAGTCGGCGGTAGAGCGGCTGGCCGCCGACCTGGATGCCCAGCGGCAGCGGCCCGATGGCGATCACGCCGCCGAGTTCCGCCAGCGGCACCGCGGCGAGCTGCGCGCCGAGCTCGGGTCCGTGCACCGCGACGTAGGCCCGGCGGCCGTGCGCGGCCAGCCCGGCGACGAGCTGGTCCGCGAAGTTCTCCGTCACCTTGTCCGGGTGGCGGATGGTGATGACGAGCCACGGGGCCGCGCTCACGACGGGCGCTCCTGGGTCGCTGCGATCCGGCGGACGAAAGATGGAGGCATGTCGGCAGTCTGCGGTCGAACTGCAGCCGGCGATCCCTGGAATCGCGGCCCGAACCGGGGCCAGCTCGGCGCTTCCGGCGCGAAACGCGAACGGCCGCGCGAGGCGGCCGTCGGCGAGGGGCGGGACGGGCTCAGGCCGCGGCGACGGCGACGGGCGCCGGCGCCTTGCGCGGCTGGACCGGGCCCTGGGCGGCGGAGAACTCCTTGACGCGGTCGATGGCGCGCACGAGCAGCTCGGTCTCCGCCTGCAGCCCGTAGGCGGCCTTCAGGCGGTCGATGCCGGGGGCGAGCAGCTGGGCGGCGTCGTCGCGCAGCGAGAACCCGGCCGCGGGACGGAACTGCTCGACGAACGCGCGCATGTCGCCCACCGGCACCGGCAGGAAGTTGGGTGCGTTCCAGTACTCGCGGCCGCCCCAGCCGGGGTAGCCGACCACGACGTTGCCGCTCAGCGCGGCCTCGATCGGCGGCACCGGGCAGCCCTCGAAGTCGCTGAAGGCGAGGAACACGCGCGAGGACTCGAGCTGCTCGGCGACCTGCGCCTCGTTCATGCCGTGGATGGGCTGGAACGTCCAGTCGGGGAAGGCGCGCGCGAGCCAGGGCACCAGGTTGGCGGAGTGCAGCGGCAGCTTGCGCGGCATGAAGGTGCACTTCTTCAGCTTGGCGCGCGGCTTGAAGCGCTCGGTGTCGACCGAGTACTTCACGCGGATGATCTTGTGCGCGAACTCCGGGAACACGCTCGCGAGGAAGGCCGAGGTGTCGTCGGAGATGGACAGGATCGCGGTGGCGTTCTTGTAGCAGTTCCAGACGTCGGGCAGCGAGGCCGTCGGCAGCACGAGGTAGCCGTTCTGAACGAACATGCAGTAGCGCATGCCGATGTTGGCGAGCTGGTTGCCGAAGATCGTCATGATCTCGGGCACCAACAGCATGTCGGTGGTGCGCAGCTCGTCGAAGTAGACGATGGGCGCCTGGTGCTCGAACCAGTCGCAGCGGTAGGGCCGCTGGAAGTGCATCACGTGGGCGTCGTGCCCCAGGCGGCTCAGCAGCTCGGCGTGCTTGTAGATCACCTTCACGCCGCCGGTGGGCGTATTGGAGTCCGGGCTGACGAAGAGGAAGCGGGTCATCGGGGCGCCTTTCAGCGGTGCTCGGCGAGCAGCGGTTCGTAGTGGGCGAGGAACTCGGGCGTGGACTCGCGCAGGCGCCCGGCCTGCGCGTCGGCGAGCAGCTGCGACTGGAAGCGGTGCAGCGCGGGCAGGGTGTGCTTGCTCGCCTGGTACAGGCCCAGCAGCTTGGGCAGCATCACGTGGAACTGCTCGACGCTGACGCGGCCGGCGCGCAGCTCCTCGCGGAAGACGAGCTCCCACTCCACCGCGCCGAAGACGTTGGCGCGCGAGGACACCTGCCCCGAGTGGACCCGGAAGTCGCCCAGGAAGTCGCCCGAGCCGTGCGCGAGGCCGTGCTCGGTGGCGGCGAGGTACATCGCGACGTCCCACAGGAACGCGGTGTCCCAGCGGCCGTAGCGGTTGAAGCCGAAATGCGGCACGCGCTCTCGGTCGAACATCGTGAAGCTGGGCTCGCCGACGAAGTTGAGGAACTTCGCCATGTTGTCCAGCAGCAGCGCGCGATCCATGACGGCGGCCTGGCCCGGCTTGAGCGGCCCGGCCTGCTGCGTCACGCGGCCGTGCTCGTCGATGAGGCGGCGCTGGTGCCAGCTGAGCGCGCAGCCGGGCTGCGCCCGCAGCAGCCCGAGGAGGGTGCCGGTGGACGTCGGCGCGATCAGGTCGTCGTCGTACATGAAGCGCACGTAGCGGCCGCGCGCCTTGTGCCACAGCAGCACGTGGTTGAGCTTGGGATCGCCGCCGGTGACCGCGCGGCTGGGCATGTAGGCCACGCGCGGGTCGGCCAGCTCCTCCACGATGGCGCGGATGCCGGCGCCGGGCGAGTCGTCGCCCACGATCACCTCGAGCGCGCCATGCTCCTGCGCGAGGACGCTCTCCAGCGCGGCGCGGAAATGGCCGGGCTTGAAGGCCGGGATGAGCACGGAGACCAGGTCGTTGGCGGGCATGCGGCGGCTAGGGTGGACGCGGCCGATGCGGGGACGGCCGCCGTCCGGCTAGTACACCCCAGCCGCCGGCGCGGCGATGGCGCGATAAGCCGTGGATTGGGCTGCCTGATCGGAGCCGGACGGGCCGTCCGTGGGGGCGACCCGCCGCGCCGCGCGGCCGTCTTGGCGCGC
>DASVLN010000055.1:0-5089 GCA_036384855.1 Burkholderiaceae bacterium
CGCGATGCCCAGGCGCTCGCGGCTCGCGGCGGCCTTGCCCTCGGCGATCACGGCCAGCGGGGCGTCGGCGTCGCCGGCGACGACCGCCACGGCCGGCGCGAAGCGGATCGCGGTCTCGAGCACCTGCTCCAGCTCCGCCGCGTCCACGATCCAGGCGAGCGCCGGCACCGCCTGCTGCCAGGCCGAGAACGCGAGCGCGCCGTCGGCGTCGCCGGCGATGCGCATGTCGTACACCGGCGTGCGGGCGTCCGCGGGCAGCCCGTCCCAGACCTTGAGCTCGGTCAGCAGCGCCACCGAGGCGGCGTTGAGCGCGTAGGCGCGGACGTCGGGGCGCGCTTCGCCTCCCGCCGGCACGGCAGGCCTCGCGTCGATGCCCACGTGCAGTCCCTTGCGGGCGAGCGCGAGGGCCAGCGCGCGGCCGACGATGCCGCTGCCGTGGATCCGGACGTCGATCTTGGACATCCGGCCATTGTAGGGAGCCTGGCCGGTGATCGCGGACGGCGTGGCAACGGCCTTAAAATGCGCGTTTCCCCCGAATGCCGGATTCACGCGCCCTTTCGAGAGCCCCGGCCAACCCGCCAGGAAGCGCCATGAGTCTGAAATGCGGCATCGTCGGCCTGCCCAACGTCGGCAAGTCGACCCTGTTCAACGCCCTCACCAAGGCCGGCATCGCCGCCGAGAACTACCCGTTCTGCACGATCGAGCCGAACGTCGGCGTCGTCGAGCTGCCCGACCCGCGCCTGCAGGCGCTCGCGGCCGTCGTCTCGCCGGAACGGATCGTGCCGGCGTTCGTCGAGTTCGTGGACATCGCGGGCCTCGTGGCCGGCGCCTCCAAGGGCGAGGGCCTCGGCAACCAGTTCCTGTCGCACATCCGCGAGACCGACGCGATCGTCAACGTCGTGCGCTGCTTCGAGGACGACAACGTGATCCACGTGGCCGGCAAGGTCGACCCGATCGCCGACATCGAGGTGATCCAGACCGAGCTGTGCCTGGCCGACCTGTCGACGGTCGAGAAGTCGCTGCAGCGCTACTCCAAGCAGGCGCGCGCCGGCGGCGACAAGGAGGCCCAGCGCCTCGTCGAGGTGCTGAAGAAGTGCGAGGCGGCGCTGAACGAGGCCAGGCCGGTGCGCTCGATCGACTTCAGCAAGGAGGAACTCGCCGTCCTCAAGCCGCTGTGCCTGATCACCGCCAAGCCGGCGATGTTCGTCGGCAACGTCGCCGACAACGGCTTCGAGGACAACCCCTACCTCGACCGCCTGCGCGACTACGCCGCCGCGCAGAAGGCGCCGGTCGTCGCGATCTGCGCCAAGACCGAGGCCGACCTCGCCGACATGGAGCCCGACGACCAGGCCCTGTTCCTCGCCGAGATGGGCCAGACCGAGCCCGGACTGAACCGCCTCATCCGCGCCGCCTTCACGCTGCTGGGCCTGCAGACCTACTTCACGGCCGGCGAGAAGGAGGTGCGCGCGTGGACGGTGCCGATCGGCGCGACCGCACCCCAGGCCGCGGGCGTGATCCACACCGACTTTGAGAAGGGCTTCATCCGCGCCCAGACCATCGCCTACGACGACTACATCGCGCTCAAGGGCGAGCAGGGCGCGAAGGACGCCGGCAAGATGCGCGCGGAAGGCAAGGAGTACGTCGTCAAGGACGGCGACGTGCTGCATTTCCTGTTCTCGAGCTGAGCCCCCCGGCGCCCGGAGGCGCGGCCCTGGTGCACGATGCGAGCCCTCACTGCGGCGCCCCGTAGCGAATCGTCACGATTTCCCCCAAAAGGGTGCATGCGGACGCCGCGGAGGGTGCGGCATACTTCACGGTCGACTGCCGAGCCGTTCCGCTTCCGAGGACCGCCGGCGCATCCGAGGGAGATCGCATGTCATCGTCAGGTCAACGCAGCGCCGCGGCGCTCGCTCGCATCGTCGCGCTCGCGACGCTCGTTTCACTCGGCGCCTGCGGCGGGGGTGGCTCGTCGAGCCCCTCGCCCGCGCTCACGGCCAGCGCCGCGGCCGACCACGCGACGGCGGGCGGCCAGTCCGTCACCCTCACGGCCGTCGCCTCCAACTCCACCGACACGGTCACCTGGTCGCTCAGCGGCCCGGGCTCGCTGAGCGCGACCACCGGCGCGACGGTCGACTACATCCCGCCGGGCCCGGACGCCCTCGACGCGGGCACGCAGGCCACCATCACCGCGACGCTGGGCACGCTGACCGAGACGGTCGTGCTGAACGTCGCGACCGCGCCCGGCAGCAACTGGGAGATGACGCAGGCGCCCTCCGAGGACGTCGCGGCGGTGGTGCAGGCCAACGGCACCTACGTGGCGGTGGGTGCCAGGGGCGTGGCGCAGACCAGCACGGACGGCAGGACGTGGACGTCCGTCGACACCGGGGCGAACGCCGATCTCTTCGCCATCGCCTATGGCTCGGCCGGCTACGTGGCGGTCGGCGACTTCGGCGCCGTGGTTTCGAGTGCCGACGGCAGTACCTGGACGAGCGAGCCCAGGCTCGCCCCTTCGAGCGACGGGTTCTGGCTCGAGAGCATTGCCTACGGCCATGGTCTGTACGTCGTGGCCGGCGACCATGGCGTCTTCACGAGCGCCGACGGCGTGACCTGGACGACGGTGCCCCTGTTCAGCCAGCGGATGTCCCATGGTGGCGTCACGATCGGCAATGGTCGCTTCGTCGTGGCGACAACCGCCGGCACCGCGTGGAGCGACGACGGCGTCGCCTGGACACTGGCACCCTCGGCCCCTCCCGGCATGGGCCGCCTCGTCTTTGGCAACGGCGTCTTTGTCGGGAGTGGCACCGCCGGGGTTGCCACGAGCACGGACGGCGTGACCTGGTCGAGCCCGGCCGTGATCGGTAGCACCGATGTGGTCGCACTCGACTTCACCCACGGGCACTTCCTGCTCGAGACACCCACCCTGCTGTCGACCTCGACCGACGGCAGGACCTGGACCACCGGGAACAACCCGTCGGTGATCGATCCCATCCAGGGGGCAAGCGCCTTCACGACGACGCCCTCGGGCGACTACCTGATGCTGGGCACCTACGGCCTGGCCGCGACGAGCACCGATCTCGCCACCTGGACGCCTGCCGGGCAGGCCGACCACGGAGATGGCTGGTTCTGGGTGGCCTATGCCAACGGTACCTACCTGGCGATCGATGACAACGACAGGGCGTGGAGCAGCACCGATGGCGGCAGCTGGGCGGCGGGCACGTTCTCGGATCCGAACGACGTCAACTTCCTCACGGCGGCGAACGGCCGGTTCTTCGCCGGCGGCGGCGCCGCGGGAAGCCTGCAGACATCGCGGGACGGCGTGAGCTGGACGACGCAGTCGACCGGACTCCCGAACCGCATCTTCGGCGTCACCTGGGGCAACGGGCTCTACGTCGCGGTGGGCGACGCCGGCATCGCCACCAGTCCCGACGGTTTGACTTGGACGGTCGTCTTGACCACGACGTCTCCCGAAAGCTACACGGCCGTGGCCTACGGCGCTGGATTGTTCGTCGCCTCCGACAATCGCGATCACATCGCGACGAGCCCGGACGGCATCCACTGGACGACGGGCGCGACGGCTTTCGACAGCATCTTCTATGGGATCGCGTACGGTCCTTCGGGCTTCGTCGCGAGTTCGTTGTTCGAGGTGTGGCACAGCGCCGATGGCTTCACGTGGACGAAGGACACGCTGCCGGCGAACGAGGTGGCGCCGAGGAAGGTGATCTATGCCGCCGGCCGCTACGTCGGCATGGGCTCGAATGGTCACGTGCTCAGGAGCACGGACGGCGTGACGTGGGTGGCACAGCCGTTGGGGCTGCCCTGGAACATGTCGTCGGTCGCTTTCGGCGGAGACCGCTTCGTCGCCGTCGGCGAACGCGGCGAGGTGCTCGTGTCCACGCACTGAGTAACCGTGTCTCGAATCAAGCAGTTTTGAACTCGGGATCCCAAGCAAGGCCGCTCCTGGCCATGGCGTTGAGCGTGGTCAGGAGCTTGCGCATACAAGCGATGAGGGCGACCTTGGGCAGCTTGCCGGCGGCCAGCAGGCGTGCGTAGAAGGCCGCGATGGGCGGGTTGTGGCGCGTGGCGGTCAGCGTGGCCATGTAGAGCGTTCGTCGTATCTCGAAGCGGCCGCCGCTGACGCGCCGGCGGCCTTTGGAACTGCCGGAGTCGTTGGCCATCGGCGCCACGCCCACCAGTGCAGCGATTTGCCGACGGTTGAGCTTGCCAAGTTCGGGCAGCTCGGCGATCAGCGTGGCGCTGGCCACAGGCCCGATTCCTTTGGTCGAGCGCAGCAACGTGTCGAGCGGTCCGAAATGCTCCTGGACATGACCGACCATCTCACCGTCGACCTCGTCGAGCTGAGCCTTGATGTGCTCGATCATCGCCTCGATGCTCGGACGCACCTTGGTCACGGCCAACTGCAGTCGTTGGCGCTCGGACAGCATCATCGCCAGCAACTGCCGTCGCCGAGTGACTAGGCCTGCCAAGTCGCGCTGCGCCTCGGCGGTGAGCGGCCGGACGTAGCTGGCGAGGTCGGGCTGGCGTGACAGCACGTCGGCGAATGCCGCCAGAGCCCGCGCGTCAATCGCGTCGGTCTTGGCCAGGTAGCCCATGCCCTTGGCGAAGTCGCGCGCCTGCTTCGGATTGACCACGGCCACGGCAAAGCCCGCGGCCTGCAACGCGCAGGCCAGGGCCGCCTCGTAGCCGCCGGTGGCCTCCATGACCACCAGTTGCACGCCCAACGGCGCCAGCGCTGTGGCCAGGTCGGAGTGACCTTCGGCATCGTTGACGAAACGCTGGGGCTTGAACTCAGCGCCCAACACGAAGACATCCACGTGCGCCTTGGCGACGTCGATACCTACCACCGAGGAAACAGACATGGTCTTCGACTCCCGTGCTTGTGCATGCGCGCTCGGGCGAACCCGGCGCTCGTAACCGTTCGGGCTACAGGAAGACCAGCACGGCAGCCGTGCGCTCTTTACTCAGTGACGGGCTCGAACACCCTAGCCGGGAACAAACTACACGGGCCGGTCTGGTTGCCTCAACGGCATTCAGACTCTACCGCGCTGGTCTGTTTGGAAGATACAAGCCG
>DASVLN010000056.1:0-3171 GCA_036384855.1 Burkholderiaceae bacterium
GAGCCCGGCCCTGTGCAGGCCGGTGACCGTCGTCGCGGCGCACTGCGGGCCGTTCACGCACGTCGACCCGAATTGCCGCTCGACCCTCGCCGGCCCCTTCTGTCACTCGACGCTGCCGCAGTGCAGGCCGACGCATGTGGAGCCGTGCCAGCCCACCGAGTACATCCACTGCCCGACCGGCTACGGTGCGTGCCCCATCCCACCCTATCCGGACCAGGCCCATGCCGCGGCGAACGCCGTCGCCGCGCATGGCGTGACGCTGGCCGCGCCTGCCTGCCTCGTGACGCATGTCGGATGCCCGGCGACGCACGTCGGCCCGCTGTGCCTGCCTACCGCCGTCGCGCCGTTGTGTCATCCGACGCTGTCGGGGCCGGCGTGCGCCGTGACCCATGTCGGTTGTCCGCCGATCACGCTTCCGCCGCTTTGCCCGCTGCCGACGCTGGCGGGCCCCGGCTGCCCGGCCACGCACATCGGCTGCCCGCCGGTGACCGTGCCGCCGCAGTGCGTGCCGCACACGATCGCCGGGCCTGCGTGTCCCGTGACGCACCTGGTGTGCCCGCCTGTCACGGTGCCGCCGCACTGCCTGCCGCAGACGGTGGCCGGCCCGGCGTGCGGCCACACCATCCTCGTGCAGGCCTGCGGCGGCGTCACGGCCGCGGTGGTCTGCCAGCTCACGCACGGCGGCCCGGCGTGCACGCCTGCCACCGGCCTGCCCGGCTGCGCGCCGTCGATCGCGGGCTGCCCTTCGGGCATCGCGTGCAATCCGGGCACCATCGTCAACCCGGGCCTGCCGGGCGCGGCGGGCTGACCGGCGCGCGCGAAGGAGACCGCCCATGACCATCGCCTCCGCGAAGATCGTGCGCACGCTGCTCGATCTCGGCGCGATCGACGCCGAGGCCGTGGTCGCGGGCGACCTCCTGATCGCCGACAACACGCGTCGGCACCGCAATTTCCGCGTGATGCGACGCTCCGGCCCCGGCTGCTTCGTCAAGCAGGTGCAGCCCGGCCACGCGATGGCCGACCAGTCCCTTCACCGCGAGGCGATGTGCTGCTGGCTCGCCGCGCACGACGCGCGCTTCGCCGCGCTGCGGCCGCTCGTGCCCGGCTTCCGCGCCTACGACGCCGCGCGCCGCACGCTGGTGCTGGAGCTCCTGCCCGACTCCGAGAACCTGAGCGAGCACCACGACCGCGTGGGCCGCTTCCCGGTCGAGATCGGCGAGCTGCTGGGCGCGACGCTCGGCCGCGCGCATGCGCAGGTGCAGGTACCGCCCGCGCAGGCGCCCGGCCTCGAGATGTTCCCGCGCGCGGTGCCGTGGATCCTGTCGGTGCACACGCTGGCGGCGGCGCAGTTCGAGCGCCTGAGCGCCGCCAACGCGCAGATCTTGGCGATCGTGCGGCAGTACCCCGAATTCCAGTCCGCGCTCGACGCCCTGCGCGCGCGCTGGACGGTCGACGGGCTCATGCACGGCGACATGAAGTGGGACAACTGCCTCGTCCACGCCGGCCCCGCAGTGCCGGGCGGCCTCGCGCTGCGCATCGTCGACTGGGAGCTCGCGGACTTCGGTGACGTCGGCTGGGACGTCGGGGCGATCTTCCAGTCCTACCTGGGCGCGTGGATCCTCTCCATGCCGGCCCACGAGCCCGCGAGCGCCGAGGCGCTGGTCGACCGGGCGACGCGGCCCATCGAGTCCATGCAGCCTGCCATCGCCGCCTTCTGGCGCCGCTACCTCGAGGTGCGCGGTGCGCGCGGCGGCAGCGAGGGCGAGCTGCTCGTGCGCTGCGTGCAGTACGCCGCGGCGCGCATGATCCAGACCGCCTACGAGCACATGACCTATGCGCCCAGCCTGTCGGCCGCGAGCCTGCGCCTGCTGCAGGTCAGCGTGAACATCCTCACGCGCCCGCGCGACGCGATCCGCGGCCTGCTGGGGCTGGGAGACGCGCTGTGAGCGCGGTCGTCGATACGGCACCGGGTACGGAGCGCGAGCAGGCCGCGCTCGCCGCCCTCGCGGCCCTGGTCGACGCGACGCGGATCCTCGCGCCCGACCGCTTCGTCTTCGCGGGCCGGCCGGTGCAGCTGCAGCCCGGCGCCGTGCAGACGCTCTACCCGACGCCCAACCCCCTCGTGGCGCTGCTGCGCGACCAGGTCTACGAGCATGCCTACGTCAAGCCGCTGCACGAGCCGGTGCCGCCCGCGCCGGCGGCCGATCCGCATTTCCCGCAGCGGCTGTCGGGCGCCAACGCCGGCCGCGAGCGCTGGCACGAGGGCTGGTGGATCGAGGCGGTCGAGCCGCAGGGCCGGGTCGTCGCGACCCGGCACGCGCTGCGCCGCCGTTTCGGCCCCGGCGAATACTTGCTGCGCGACGGCACCTTCGCGCCGCGCCCGCAGGCGCCGATCGCCGTGCTGCAGCCGCGCGAGTCGCACGGCCTGCAGGCGGGCTTCTACTACGCCTTCGGCGAGGCGCTGGCCGACGAGCAGGACGAGGCCGCGCAGCTGCGCTTCTACTGGAACGTCCGCGCGGGCGGCGTCGAGCGGCTGCTCGCCAACGTCTCGCGCACCCTCAACCGCTTCGGCGTGCCGTTCCGCTTCAAGTGCCTCAACGCGGCGGAGCAGTACGTGCGGCTCGATGCGGCGGTGCTCTACGTCGCGCGCCGCCACGACCGGCTCGTGCGCGAGCTGCTCGACGAGCTCGCCGCCGGCCTCGACGCGCGGCACCTGGGCACGGCGACGCCACTGTTCGCGCGCCGCCTGCGCGCGGGCGTGGGGCAGGCCGAGGATCCCGCCGGCGGCGAGAGCTTCGGCCAGCACCGCTGCCGCATCGTCGCCGAGGGGCTGTGGAACGCCTACGTGGAGCAGGCGTCGACGCGCGAGGCGCGGCTCGCCTGCGTCGTCGCGCAGTTCGAGCGCCATGGCCTGTCGCTGCGGCGCCCGCACCTGAATGCCGGCTCGACGCTGGAGGACGATTGACGCCATGACCACGCCCCTCGACATGAACGACGCCGGCGCCTTCCTCGAGGTCGCCGACGGCCTGGGCGCGCGCCTCGCGCGCGAGGCGATCTGGCACGGCGCGCGCTGCAACTGGACGGGCGACGCGATGGAGTTCCTCGACGGCCGCTGGCAGGTCGCGCATCGCGCGCTGCCCGCCGACGTCTACGGCGGCACGGCGGGCGTCG
>DASVLN010000057.1:0-3323 GCA_036384855.1 Burkholderiaceae bacterium
CGTCGCTGCCGCCGCCGCAGGCGACGAGGGCGAACAGCGCGCCGAGCGCCGCCAGCGTGCGGGGCGTGGCCATCGGGGAGGCGTCAGTTGCCGAGGCCGACCGTGGCGCGGACCTTGTTGCCGAGCGTCTCGCTGACCGCCTTCAGCTCCTTGTTGATGTCAGCACCCGCCTCGGCGTCGACCTTGCGGCCCATCGCCTGGTTGACCTGCGGGACGAACTGCTGGAATTTCTTCCACGCCGGCTGCTCCATCGCCTCCATGACGGCGGCGATCTTGGCGAGCTCGTCGTTGCTGAAGTTCTGCGCCAGCGCCGGCGCGACCACGGTCGGCACGTTCTTCAGCGCGGAGGCCTTGGCGAGCGCGCCCACCTTGTCGGCGGACTTCTGCGCCTCGGGCAGCATCTCCTTGCGCGCCTGCTCGATCTTTTCCGGCGCGACGTGCTTCTCCTGCAGGATCAGGATGGACTGGTCGAACGCGCGCGCGACGGCGCCCTGCGCGCCGGCGATCATGGCGCCCTCGGGATGCCAGTCGGCGATCACGCGGTCGACGGCCTTGCGCTTGTCGGGATCGATGGGCGCCGGGGCGGCGGCGGACGCGGCGGGAGCCGGCGCGGGCGCGGCGTGGGCGGCGGTCGTGGCGACGGCGGCGAAGGCGATGGCCAGGGCGGCCAGGGTGCGTTGGCGTTGGAGGGCTTGCATGGGTCGTCAGGAGGGTCAGAAGGGTTGCGTGAGCTTCATGCCGAAGTAGCGCAGCACGAGCGTGCCCGAGACGTCGAGGCCGGCGTACGGGTTGTAGATGATGTTGAAGAAGTTGTCGCAGTTGAGGTTGCAGTCCGTGCCCGCAGGGACGTAGTAGTGCCCGCGCGCATAGCTGAAGCCGGTCTCCAGCTTCATGCCGTTCTTCATCTCGTAGCTCAGGCCGATGCTCTTGACGGGCAGGTCGGGCATCGGCGCGATGAGGTCGATCTTGTTGTTCGGCACGGAGCTCTTGCGCGGCTCGTAGCCCAGGCGCAGCTTGACGCCGTCCCAGACGTCCAACTGTAGCCCGGCGCCGTAGCTCCAGACGCTGTGGTAGCCGCGCGGGATGACCAGCTTGCTCGAATCGGCCTGGCCGAACAGGCGCGCCATCTCGAGCAGCTTGACCTGCTGGTCGAACTGGAAGGTGAGCTGGTTCCACTTGGACCAGTCGGTCCAGCCCGCGTCCAGGTCGAGCTGCACGCGGCTGACCGGCTTCAGCTTGACGCCGAACTGGAAGTGCGCCGGGTAGGGCAGCACGAGCGTGAAGTTGCCGCCCTGGTTGGTCGGGATGCTGGTCGGGAAGCCGAAGGTCGCCGCGACGATCGGCCCGAACAGCGACGAGTACATGTGGCGCACGAACTCCGGCAGCATGGGATCCGCGCGGAAGTTGTACGTCCCGGTCATCGTCGTCTTGGAGCCGGACTGGTAGACCGCGCCGAAGCCGAGGTAGTCGGTCGGGTTCCACAGCGCGCCGATGTTGTAGGTGATGTCGGCCGGCGCGGTCGCCGCGAACTTCATCTCGCCGACCTCGTTGAACGGGTTCAGGCGGCCGCTCTGCTTGCCGGTGGAGTCCGTGCCGCACAGGCCGAAGCCCAGCGTGTCCAGCGGGTTGCCGCTGTCGCCGCACCAGGCGTTCTGCAGCTTGCCGATGATGCCCAGCAGCTTGTTCGGGAAGCGCATGTCGGTGTCGAGCGCGAAGCCCTGGTGGGCGATCGGGATCGCGACGCCGAGGCTGAACTCGTCGTTGACCTTGTAGCTCACCGACGGCGACAGGTAGACCAGGCGCTGGATCACGACCTGCTTGCCGTCGAACCGTGCCGGATCGTCGGGATTCTTGGTGCGGTCGATGCCCACGGCCTGCGGGACGTAGGTGCCCGTCGCGAAGGTCCAGGGCGAGCCCTCGTTGTGCCAGGACAGCGCGAGGCCGGCGGCCACCGCGATCGGCAGGCGCGGGCTCGCCTTGCCGACGATGGGGATGAAGATCGCCTGCTTGTTGTGGTCGGAGGTGGTGCCGTTGAGGGGATCCTGCGTCCAGCCGCCGATGTCGAAGCCGCCGGGCTGGTGGAACTTGGCCGTCACGCGCAGGGACGCGCCGAACAGCGTGTCGGAGCGCGTGTCGCCCTCGACCTTCGACAAGCCCGCCGGGTTGAAGTGGATCGAGTCGAGGCCGGGCGGGTCGGCGGTCACCGCGTTGCCCATCGACATCGCCACCGGGCTCACGGCCAGGTTCTCGGTCAGCGCCGCGTGCGCGCCGGGCGCGGCGAGGACGCCCGCGAAAGCCAGCGCCGCGGCGGCCGCCGGGCGCAGCGGATGGTCCGCGCGGGCAGCGGATCGCGCCGGGCGGCGCGCGGGGCGCGTCGTCGCTTGCATCGTGGTCGGCCCTCAGAAGAACGAGAAGGTCAGCGGGACGTCGAGCCCGAGGCTGAAGTCCGGCGAGTCGGTCGTCAGGCCCACGCCGGCGCTCAGGTTGACCGTCGTCTTCGGGTTCAGGCGCACGCCCAGGCCGAAGTTCAGGATCGCGGCCACCTGCTGCGCCGTCGACCGGCTGAGCACGTTGTTGGAGGCGTCGCGATACGTGATGGTCGAGGCCGTAGTGACGGTCTCCTGGAACGACACGCTGGTAGAGATGTTGTATGACAGCGCGTAGGTAAAACCGGCGCCGATACCGACGCTCTTGCCTGGCTTGACCTTCAGCAGTGTGGACTGGTCGACGTTGTTGTACTGGTGCAGCCCGTTGGCCGACGCGGCCTCGGTGAAGTTGACCGAGCCGAACAGCGCCACGGGATCGTAGACCTGCGAGGCGTTCAGCCCCAGGGTGCCCGACGCGTAGCCCGAGCCGGTGGCCAGGTTGTGGCCCATCACCATGTCGAACGGGCTTCGGCCCGTGGGGATGCTCAGCTGGCCCGTGACGGTGAAGGTCGGCCCGCCGGCCGTCTGCACGAAGGGCTGGTAGCGCCCGCCCAGCGTGATGTCGCCGAGCGCGTTGGCGACGCCGCCGAACTCGGGGCTCTGCGTGAACTTGCTGACCAGCGGGATCGTCGTGTTCAGGGTCAGGTTGTCCAGCAGGCCGTAGTCGAGCGACACCGAGTTGGTGATCGTGTGGGCGCGCGTCGTCTCGATCTTGAACAGGTCGATCGCGCCCGTGGTGTCGAAGCCCTCGTTGATCGCCTCGCTGCCCTCGTAGCTGTAGTTGAGGTCGTAGTTCATGCCGATGCGCCCCGCCTTCAGCAGCGAGTACTGGCGCTCGGACTTGGTCAGCGTGTCCTTCAGCAGCGTGGACTGGTCGACGTCGCCGGCCTGCTTCTT
>DASVLN010000058.1:0-7830 GCA_036384855.1 Burkholderiaceae bacterium
GTCGTCCGCTGGCGCCGCGCAGGCCGCCGGGCCGGCTACCTCGGACAGCGCCACGGCGAGCGCGGCGGCGGACGCCTCGGGCGAGGTCGATGCCCCGGCGACGGCGGCCGATCGTGCCCCCCTCGCGGGGCCTCCGGAGCCAGTGCTGCTCGGCCACCTGGTCCTGCTGCACGACTTGAGCTTCATCGAGCGCCGCAGCCAGGACACGCGCCAATACCTGGTGGGATTCATCGCCGTGCTGGGCCTGATCATCGCGTTGATCACGGTGGTGGTGGCCCAGCTGAGCTGGCGCGGCTGGGTGCACGGCGTGCAGGCGCTGCTGCGCGGCGAGGGCCTGGTGAACCCGATCATGCCGGCGCCCGAACTCGGGCCTTTCGTCGCCGACCTGCGCGAGCGCCTGCGCGAACTCGAGGACGAGCACCGCCGCATGCAGGGTCCGCAGGCCGAGTGGACCGCCGAGCGCCTGCGCGCGCTGTTGCGCACCCAGCTGCGCGGCGACCAGGTCATCGTCGTCTCGAATCGCGAGCCCTACATCCACGAGAAGGCGGACGGCGGCATCGAAGTCCGGCGTCCGGCCAGTGGGCTCGTCACGGCGGTGGAGCCCGTGATGCGCGCGTGCTCCGGGACCTGGATCGCCCACGGCAGCGGCAGCGCCGACCGCGAGGTCGTCGACCGCCACGACCGCGTCAGCGTCCCGCCGGGCTGCGACGACTACCGGCTGCGACGGATCTGGCTGACGCAGGCCGAGGAGGACGGCTACTACTACGGCTTCGCCAACGAGGGCCTGTGGCCGCTGTGCCACGTCGCGCACGTGCGCCCCGTCTTCCGCGAATCCGACTGGGCCGCGTACCGGGAGGTCAACCGCCGGTTCGCCGACGCGGTGGTGGCGGAGGCGCGCGGCGAGGATCCCATCGTCCTCGTGCAGGACTACCACTTCGCGCTGCTGCCGGCGATGATCCGCGAGCGCCTGCCCCAGGCCACCATCCTGACGTTCTGGCACATCCCCTGGCCGAATCCCGAGTCCTTCGGCATCTGCCCGTGGCGACGCGAGATCCTGCAGGGCATGCTGGGCAGCACCATCCTCGGCTTCCACACCCAGTTCCACTGCAAGAACTTCATCGAGACCGTCGATCGCTTCCTTGAGGCGCGGATCGAGCACGAGCACTCGACGATCACCTACCAGGGCAAGGAGACGCTCGTCGAGGACTACCCGATCTCCATCGAGTGGCCCGGCCCGGCCGCCGTCGCGCACCGCGAACCGGTGGAGGCCTGCCGCCAGCGGGTAATCGGCCGCCTCGGGCTGCCCGCGGGCGTGAAGCTGGCGGTCGGCATCGACCGCTTCGACTACACGAAGGGCATCCTCGAGCGGCTCAACGCGGTCGAGCGCCTCCTCGAGAAATTCCCCGAATGGCTGGGGCGCTTCGTCTTCGTGCAGGTCGCCGCGCCGACGCGCAGCGCGCTCTACGAATACCGGGCCTTCCAGGCGCGCATCGAGGAGGTGGTGGCGCGCATCAACGAGCGCTTCGGCTCGCCGGGCTACCTGCCGGTTCACCTGCTGGCGCGCCACCACGAGCCGGCGGCCGTCGAGGAGCTCTTCCGCGCCGCGGACGTCTGCGTCGTCACCAGCCTGCACGACGGGATGAACCTCGTCTGCAAGGAGTTCGTCGCCGCGCGCGACGACGAGCAGGGCGTGCTGATCCTGAGCCGCTTCGCGGGCGCCGCGCGCGAGATGACGGAGGCGCTGATCGTCAATCCGTACCACGTCGAGGAGACCGCGGACGCGCTCGACCGGGCGATCCGCATGCCGGCGGCCGAACAGCGCGAACGCATGGCCAGCCTGCGCAGCACGGTGCGCGAGTTCAACGTCTTCCGCTGGGCCGGGCGCATGCTGGCCGACGCGGCGCGCTGGCGGCTGCGCTCGCGCATCGACGCGCGCGTGCGGCGCTACGGCGAAGGATGACGGACGTCCCGCCGCTGCTGCTGGCGCCGGAGGGGCTGGCCGAGCTCGCCCGCATCGCGCGTGCGGCGACACTCTACGCCTTCGACTTCGACGGCACGCTCGCCCCGATCGGCCCTAGCCGGCAGAACGTCCGCATCGAGCGGGCGGTCTCCACGTTGCTGCACGAGCTGGCACGGCGGGCGCCGGTGGCGATCGTCACCGGTCGCCGGGTCGAGGATGTGCGCCGACGGCTGGGCTTCGTGCCCGTGGCGATCGTCGGCAACCATGGGGCGGAGGATCCGGCGCGGCCGCGCGCGACGACGCGCTGGACGCGCGCGCTGTCGTCGCTGCGCCAGTGCCTGCGCGGCCACGCCGCCGCGCTGGAGGCCGCGCGCATCGCCGTCGAGGACAAGGGGCCGTCGATCGCGCTGCACTACCGCGCGGCGCCGGATCCGGCGGCGGCCCTGGCGCTCGTCGATCGCGTGCTGGAGCCGGCGGGTGCGGACCTGCGTCGATTCGAAGGCAAATGCGTCGTCAACCTCGTCGCCGCGGACGCCCCCGACAAGGCGGACGCGGTCAGCCGGCTGCTCGACGCCCGCGGATGCGGCACCGCGTTCTACGCCGGCGACGACGTCAACGACGAGCCCGTGTTCGCGTCGGCGCGCCCGGACTGGGTCACCGCCAAGGTCGGCCTCGAGCGCGGGACCCGGGCCCGCTTCCTCGTCGCCGAGCAGCGCGACATCCGCGAGGTCGTCCTTCGCCTGCTCGACGCCGTGGGGTCCGGCAAGCCGCCGCCGCGTCAAAGCTCCGCCAGCGGCGTCTGAGCGCCGTGGCCTTCGGCCTGCAGCGTCTGGATCAGCACGCCGAGGTCGGCATGCAGGCGCGCGAGCAATGCGGGGTCGAGCGATTCGAGCGCTTCGGGCAGCACGCCCTCGCGCGGGCCCGGCGCCATCCGCAGCGCGCGCACGCCCGCCGGCAGGACGCACAGCTGCACCGAGCGGCGGTCGACGTCGTCCTTTCCCGCGGCGACCAGTCCCTTCTCGGTCAGCGACCGCACGAGGTTGCTGGCGGTCGACGGATGCACGTCCATGGAGCGCGCGAGCTCGCTGACGCCGATGCCGGGCTGGTCGCGGATCAGGCCGAGCGCCCAGACCTGGGCGCCGCCCAGTCCCGCCTTGTTTTCCACCTGCCGGAAGTGCGCCTTGACGGCATTGAAGATCTGCCGGAACTGGCGCAGCACCAGCCTGGAGTCGACGCCCGGCGGGGTCGCGAGAGCGGGTTTGCCGGCCTGCTTCGATTGCGTCATGGCCCGGATGATACGAAAGGGCGTCAGCGCCCATGCGCGAGCGTGCCTGGCGGCCTCGACCAAAAAGAACGGGCACCCGGGGGTGCCCTGAAACATGCGAGGCTCTCAAGTCGCCGACCTGCCGATGCCCGCGGCTCGAGTCGCGGAAGAGGGCAAGTCGCCTGGGACGGATTATATATGTTTGTGCAAACGTATCATCCAGCGCTTCGAGCCTCGAAGGCGCTCAGCTGGATCCGGGACGCGGATCGCGGGCCAGGCCGCAGTCCTTGAGGCGCCGGTAAAGCGTCCGCTCGCTCAGGCCCAGCTGCTCGGCGATCTCCTTTCGCGTCAGCCTGCGCTCCGCCACGAGGCGGCGGAGGGCGTCGTCGTCGACGCGCGGCGGCGCAGGGCCCTGCACGCGCGCGGTGGGCACCTCGGGGCGGCGATGCAGCGTTTCCGGCAGGTGCTCGCTGCGGATGACCCCATCGTCGGCGAACAGGCGCGCGCGATCCAGCACGTTGCGCAACTCCCGGACGTTGCCCGGCCAGTCGTGCCGCTTCAGCATGGCCATGGCCTCGGCATCGACGACGATGCCCGCCGTCCCGCCGGGGGCTCGCTGCAGGATCGACTCGACGAGCACGGGAATGTCGTCGCGCCGCGCGCGCAGCGGTGGCAGCTCGATCGGGAAGGCGCTGATCCGGTAGTACAGGTCCTGGCGGAAGCGGCCATCCGCGACCATGGCCGGCAGCGGCTTGTGCGTGGCCGCCACCAGGCGAAAGTCCGCCTGCAGCGTCTCGACGCCGCCGACCCGGCGGTAGGTGCCGGTCTCGATGAGCCGCAGCAGCTTCACCTGCATCGGCAGCGGGACGTCGCCGATCTCGTCGAGGAACAGCGTGCCGCCGCTCGCGGTTTCGACCAGGCCCTGCTTGCGCGCCGTGGCCCCCGTGAAGGCGCCGCGCTCGTAGCCGAACAGCTCGCTCTCGAACAGCGCCTCGACGAAGCCCGAGCAGTCCACGATGACGAAGGGCCCGGCCGCCCGCGCGCTCGCCTCGTGGACGGCGCGCGCGAACAGCTCCTTGCCCGAACCGGACTCGCCCAGGAGCAACACCGCCAGCGTCGACTTCGCCACGCGCTGCACCGCCGACAGCGCGGCGCCGAAGGCGGCGGATCGCCCGACCAGGCCTTCGGAGCTCGGCCTGGCCGACGCCTGGCGCACGGTCACGAGCCGTTCGACATAGGCCACGACCCGGTGCCGCTCGTCGAGGATGGGGCGCAGCTCCACGTCCACGTGCTCCGGGCCGCGCGGCGTGTGGTGGACGTGCAGCACGCGGTCGGGGCCCTGGGTCTCGGACGCGCGCCTCATCGGGCAGTGTTCGCCGGCCTGGTCGCACGGGACGTCGTAGCCGTGCGAGACGCGGAAGCACTTGCGGCCGACATGCGGCTCGTCGGCCGTGCCGAACTGCCGCCTGTACGCCGTGTTCGCGGCGAGGATGCCGTAGTCGGGGCCGAGCACGATCGCGGGCTGCGGATCGTGCTCGAGGAAGGAGATCAGCGCCTGCACCCCGGGTGCGGCGCTCGCGGGTTCGGGCGGTGGCGTCGGGCCTGCCAGGGTCATGCCGCCATTGTCTGCCAGGCTGCCAATTTCTGCCGGTATGGCAGGGGCGCCGTCGCAGCCGCCCCGGCGGTTGCGGCGCGCGAAGCGCGGATTCCTTCTGCATCAACGGGTTACGCCGGGATCGCTGCGACCGGTCGACTTGGCACGGATGTTGTTTCAAGAGGATGGACAGCGCCGGATGCGCTGCCAATCCGAATCGACAGGGAGGCCCGGTGGCCGGGGGTTGCGCTTCATCAGCCCCGTGCGCGAAGAGCACGGGCATAACGTGCATGTGCGCGACGGCATCAGCGAGGACAGGCTCCTGGCGAACCGGCCCGATCGCGCTTCACGGGACACATGACATGGACAACCGCCGCCAGACGGTCGACTCGCCGCCGCCGGCCCGCGGGCGCCGCAGGAAACATCCGCCCGGACGCCTCGGACACCACCTCGCCGTGACCGTCGCCGCGAAGGTCGCGATCCTGGCGGCGCTGTGGTTCGCCTTCTTCCACCACCCGGCCCAGGGCCCGGCCCGCCCGCGATCCGCGGCCGACGCCACGGCCGCCCACGTCCTCGGGACGGACGCCCCGCAAGGAGTCTCGCCTTGATCTCGGAACAACTCGTCGACCTGTCGCGCCTGCAATTCGCCGTCACCGCGCTCTACCACTTCCTGTTCGTGCCGCTCACGCTGGGCATGGTGTGGCTGCTGGTCATCATGGAGACGGTCTACGTCACCACCGGCCGCGTGATCTGGAAGGACATGACGCGCTTCTGGGGCAAGCTGTTCGGCATCAATTTCGCGCTCGGCGTCACCACGGGCATCACGATGGAGTTCCAGTTCGGCACGAACTGGGCCTATTACTCGCACTACGTCGGCGACGTGTTCGGCGCGCCCCTGGCGATCGAAGGCCTGATGGCGTTCTTCCTGGAGTCGACCTTCATCGGCCTGTTCTTCTTCGGCTGGGACCGCCTGAGCCGCAAGCAGCACCTGCTCGTGACCATCCTGATGGCCGTGGGCACCAATCTGTCGGCGCTGTGGATCCTGATCGCGAACGGCTGGATGCAGAACCCGGTGGGCGCCGAGTTCAACTTCCGGACGATGCGCATGGAGGTCACGGACTTCTGGGCGGTGGTGTTCAATCCCGACGCCCAGGCCAAGTTCGTGCACACCGTCTCGGCGGGCTACGTCACCGGCTCGATGTTCGTGCTGTCCATCTCCGCCTGGTACCTGCTGCGCGGGCGCAACCTGGAGTTCGCGCGGCGCAGCTTCCGCGTCGCGGCGGCGTTCGGCCTGGCCTCCGCGGCCAGCGTCATCGTGCTGGGCGACGAATCGGGCTACACGGTGGGCGAGGCGCAACAGACCAAGCTGGCGGCCATCGAGGCGATGTGGAAGACGGAGCCGGCGCCGGCGCCCTTCACGCTCGTCGCGTGGCCCGACGACGCCGCGCAGCGCAACGACTGGGAAGTCAAGATTCCCTACGTGATGGGCCTGATCGGTACGCGCAGCCTCACGCGCGTCATCCCGGGCATCGACGAGATCAAGGCGAAGAACCGGACGCGCATCGAGCATGGCCTCGTGGCGCTGAAGGCGCTGGAGGCCTTGCGCAAGGATCGCGAGGATGCGCGCGCCCGCGCGGCGTTCGAGGCGAACAAGGCCGACCTCGGCTTCGGCCTGCTGGTCAAGCGCTACGTCGCCGACGCCTCCAGCGCCACGCCCGAGGTCATCCAGCGGGCGGTGGATGACAGCATGCCGCGCGTGGCGCCGATGTTCTGGAGCTTCCGCATCATGGTCGGCCTGGGCTTCGCGATGCTGGCGCTTTTCGCGGTCGCGTTCTGGAACACGCTGCGCATGCGATGCGTCGGCAAGCCGTGGCTCCTGAAGTGGGCGCTGTGGATGCTGCCGGCGCCATGGATCTCGGCCGAGCTCGGCTGGTACGTGGCCGAGTACGGCCGCCAGCCGTGGACGATCTACGGCGTCCTGCCCACGCACCTGAGCGTGTCCAGCCTGTCCGCGGGCGACCTGTACGGCTCGATGGCCGGCTTCGTCGGGTTCTACACGCTGCTGCTGGTGGTGGAGGTCTACCTGATGCAGCGCTTCGCGCGACTGGGTCCCGGCAGCCTGGGCACCGGACGCTACGACAACGAACCGCCCACGCATGCACCGGCGGGTGCGGCGGCGGCCTGAAGGAGTCCACGCATGTTCGACTACGCAGTCCTCAAGCTCCTCTGGTGGGGCCTCGTCGGCGTCCTGCTCGTCGGCTTCGCCATCATGGACGGCCACGACATGGGCGTGGGCACGCTGCTGCCCTTCGTGGGCCGCGGCGACGACGAGCGGCGCGCCGTGATCAACACGATCGGCCCGCACTGGGACGGCAACCAGGTGTGGTTCATCACCGCCGGCGGCGCCGTCTTCGCCGCCTGGCCGCTGGTGTACGCCACCGCGTTCAGCGGCTTCTACTGGGCGTTGCTGGCGGTGCTGTGGGCGCTGTTCTTCCGCCCGGTCGGCTTCGACTACCGCAGCAAGGTCTCCGACCCGCGCTGGCGCTCCGCCTGGGACTGGAGCCTGTTCGTGGGGGGGGCGGTGCCGCCGCTGATCTTCGGCGTCGCCTTCGGCAACCTGCTGCAGGGCGTGCCGTTCACCTTCGACGCGATGATGGTCTCGACGTACACGGGCTCGTTCTGGGCGCTGCTCAACCCGTTCGCGCTGCTGGCGGGCGTGGTCTCGAGCGCCATGATCACCTTGCAGGGTGCGACCTACCTGGCGCACCGCACCGAGGGCGACATCCAGGATCGCGCCGTGCGTGCCGCCCGGTCGGCCGCGGTGGCGATGGTGGTGGCCTTCGTCGCCGCCGGGCTGTGGCTGAAGCTCGGCCGGATCGAGGGGTACGCCATCGCCTCGGCGGTCGATCCGTCGGCGCCCGCCGACCCGCTGGCCAAGACCGTCGTGCGCAGCGCCGACGCCTGGTGGGCCAACTACGGCCGGGCGCCCGCGCTCTGGCTCGCGCCGGCGCT
>DASVLN010000059.1:0-1803 GCA_036384855.1 Burkholderiaceae bacterium
GCCCAGCCCGTCGGGCAGCAGCGTCCAGGCGCCCGCCAGCACGACGGCGCCGACCGGCAGCGCCGGCAGGAACACCCAGCGCCAGCTCGCGTCCTCGACCAGCCACGCCGCCAGCAGCGGCCCGGCCGCGCTCATGCCGAACAGCAGCAGCATGAACCACTTGAGCGCGCGCGGCCGCTCGGCCGCCGGGAACAGCAGCGGCACCAGCACCCGGCTGCTGGTGAACAGCGCCCCGCCGCCGAAGCCCTGGACCAGCCGCGCGAGCGTGAGCGAGGCGAGGCCGCCCGAGCCCGCGCACGCCGCCGCGCCGGCCATGAACAGCGCCAGCGCGCCGGTCAGGTAGCGCCGGTAGCCGAGATGGCGCGCGAAGGTCTGCTGCAACACGATCATCAGCATGCTGCCGACCGCATAGGCGGCCTGCACCTGCGCGAACTCGCGCGGCGCCGCGTCGATGCCGCCGACGACGTGGCTCGCGGCGAACACGAACATCGCGTTCTCCATGAACTCCAGCCCCACCAGCGCGCCCAGGAGCGCCATCAGCAGGCGCTTCTTGCGAAGATGCCAGCCGTGGGCGGGATGCGCGGACGCGGCCGGGGCGGCGGCGCGCGTCATGGGGCGTCGGGCCCGGACAGCGTCGCGTGCACGCGCGTGAGCGCCCGCAGCGTGCGACGCGTCGACTCCGGGCCCAGCCCGGACCAGGCCGCCGCATACGCCGGATGCACCGCCTGCGCCGCGCGCCGGGTCAGCGCCTTGCCCGCGGCCGTGGACTCCAGCTGCAGGCTGCGGCGGTCGGCCGAGTTGGGTGCGCGCCGCACCAGGCCCTTCGCCTCGAGCCCGTCGAGCAGCCGCGTGACCTGCGTGCGCGTGGCGTCCAGCGTCGCGCTCAGGTCGGACGGGCGCAGCGCGTCCGCGTCGTCGCCGACGAGCACCAGCGCCAGGTACTCGCGCATGTCGATGCCCAGCGGCGCCAGCGCGGCATCGATGCGCGACTGCAGCAGGTGCGCAACCCGGAAGACGAGGCGCGATGCGCGCACGGCGTCGGCCAGCTCCTCGGGCTTGCCGGCCAGCAGCCGGTCGAGGCGGGACTCGAAGCTCATGATGTTCCGGTCGATATTGTTTCAAATGAAATCATACCGAACGCGACGAGTCGCCGGCGGGCGAACGAGGCCGGCCCCGCGCGCCATGCGGGATTCGGCCCGCCGCGGGGATTCGATCGAGGCAGGCGCGAGCCGCGCGCGGGTCAGTCGCCGCCGCCCTTGGCGAGGCGCGCGGCCAGCTTCAGCAGCGTGGGCACGCGCTTCCTGCCGTGCATCGCGCGCACGCGCGCCTTGGCGGCGCCGAGGTCGATGCCGGCGCAGGTGACGGTCAGCGGCGCGGCCTCGTCTTCGCGGTGCACCTCGAACTGCGCCGGCGTGCCCCCCGCCATCGCGCCCTTGGACGCGCCGATCACCGGCACCTTGCCGTCGAGCGCGTCGAACAGCCGGCGCCCGAGCCCGGGCGTGTCCTGCGGGTCGAGGTGGACGGGGTCGTCCATCACGATCGCGTCGGGCTGCAGGCGGTGATCCTGCAGCAGCTGCAGCAGTGCGGGCAGCGCGCGCAGGTCGGCCTCGCCGCGCGCCGGCTTCGGGCCCGCGGGTACGCGGGCCATGACGGTGCGCGCGGCCTCGACGTCGCCCCAGTCCTCGAACGCCACGCCCGCGGCGGTCACGGTGTCGCCGTCGAGGCGATGGGCGAGGACGAGCTTCATGGCGGGCTCCGGGGAGGGGTGGCGGGCCGCCATTGTGGCGCCGCGCGGTCGATCGA
>DASVLN010000060.1:0-6976 GCA_036384855.1 Burkholderiaceae bacterium
GCCCGGCCCGGCGCCGCCGCGCGCTGCTGGCGCTCGCGGCGCCGGCGGTCGTCGTCGCCGGGGGCGCCTTCCTGCCGCAGGACTTCACGCGCTCGACCGGCACGATCAGCGTCACGCTGCTGCAGACCGACGTCGCCCAGGACGACAAGTTCGAGGATGCCCACGTCCGCGCCGCGCTCGCCTGGCACACCGAGCGCCTGGCCGCCGCGAGCGGGCAGCTGGTCGTGACGCCGGAATCCTCGCTGCCGGTGCTGCCGGTGCAGATCCCGCAGGAGACCTGGCGCTCCTACGAGAAGCCGTTCGACGTCCCGGGCCGCGCGGCCATCGTCGGCACCTTCCTCGGCGACGACCGGATCGGCTACACCAACTCGGTCATCGGCCTGGACGCCACGCACCACATGACCGACGGCAGCGAGTACCACTACGGCAAGCGCCACCTGCTGCCCTTCGGCGAGTTCGTGCCGCCCGGCTTCCAGTGGATGCTGGACATGATGAAGGTGCCCATCGGCAACCAGGCGCGCGGCACCACGACCGCGTCGATGCCGGTGGCCGGCCAGCGCGTGCGGCCGCTGATCTGCTACGAGGATCTCTTCGGCGAGGACTTCGCGGCCTCGATGGTCGGCCCGGACGCGGCGACGCTGATGGCCAACGTGACCAACCTCGCCTGGTTCGGCAAGGTCGAGATCCAGGACCAGCACCTGCAGTTCTCGCGCATGCGGGCACTCGAGTTCCAGCGCGGCCAGGTGCGCGCCACCAACACCGGCGCCACGGCGATCATCGACTGGCACGGCGACGTCACCGCGCGCCTGCCGCCCGAGATCGAGGGGCGGCTCGACGGCCGCGTCGAGGGCCGCATCGGCGACACGCCCTACGGCCGCTGGCTGGCGCGGTGGCGGCTCTGGCCGCTGTGGGCCGCGGGCGTGCTGGCGCTCGTGGCGGCGCGGGTGTTCGTGCTGCGGCGGGACTGAAATCCCTTCCGATCGCCCGCCCCGGCGGCAGGGCCGTCGCGCGCGGCGGCGGCGCTTTCTGGCATCCTCGGCGCGCATGCGCCCCTCGCGATCCCCGCTCCTCGCCGCCGCGGCCCTGGGCATCGGCCTGGCCGGCTGCGCCCTCCAGCCGTACACGCCCACCGATGTCCACCCGGGCGACAGCCGCGACGCCGTCGTCGCGAAGATGGGCCCGCCGACCGCCACCTACACGATGCCCGACGGCCACCTGCGCCTCGAGTACAACCACATGCCGGCCGGCAAGCACACCTACATGATCGACTTCGACGCCGCCGGCCGCGTCGTGAAGTGGGAGAACGTCCTCGACGAGAACCACTTCGCGGCGATCCGGCCCGGGATGACCTCGGCCGAGGTGCTGCGCCTGATCGGGCCGCCGACCTACACCTGGCACTATTTCCGCCCGACGCCGGCCAACACCTGGCTCTACCGCTTCGAGACGCCGCAGCGCTGCATCCTGTTCGAGATCTCGTTCGACCTCGCGACCGGCCGCGTGATCGACGGCGACTACCCGCCCGACCCGGCCTGCCCGGACGAGTGGATGTGAGGCCCGCGCGACCGCGGCCGCTATAGTGCCGGGCGGCCGCCGTGGCCGCGCCAGTCCGGCACGCCGCCGGCCTCCGCGATGATTCCCTCGATCCGATCCCGGCACGCCGCGCTCGCGGCCGTGGCGGCGCTCTCCGTGCTTTGCGGCTGCGCGCTGCGTCCCTATGAGCCGACCCGCGTGCATCCCGGCGACACGCGCGCCGCCGTCGAGGCGACCATGGGCCCGCCGACCGCCGTCTACGCGCTGGCCGACGGCCGCCAGCGCCTCGAATACAACCACCAGCCCGCGGGCCTGCAAACGTACATGATCGACCTCGGGCCGGACGGCCGCGTCGCGTCGTGGGAGCAGGTGCTCGACGAGAACCACTTCGCGACGATAGCGGCCGGCATGACCGAGCAGGACGTCCTGCAGCGCCTGGGCCCGCCCGCCGAGCGCGGGCGCTACGCGCATCCGGTGGAGTCGCGGACCTGGACGTACCGCTGGCAGTCGCCGTTGCCTTGCGTCGTCTTCGTCATCTCGTTCGACGCCGCCACCGGTCGCGTGCTCGAGCCGGGAAGCTATCCGCCCGATCGACGCTGCGGCCCCATCCGGGCCTGAGCGGGCGACCGCGTCCCGGCGAACGCCCGGACGCCGCGGCGCGTCCGCACCGTAAAATCGCCCGTTCGACCGTCCGCAGCCCGCCGCTCCCAGCCGCGCGTCCGGACGGCCAGACCACCCTCAGGCCGCCCGCGGCCGCATCCGACGCCATGCTGACCTTCCAGCAAATCATTCTTCGCCTGCAGGACTACTGGGACAAGCAGGGCTGCGCGCTGCTGCAGCCCTACGACATGGAGGTCGGCGCGGGCACGAGCCACACCGCGACCTTCCTGCGCGCCCTGGGCCCGGAGCCGTGGAAGGCGGCCTACGTGCAGCCGAGCCGCCGCCCCAAGGACGGCCGCTACGGCGAGAACCCGAACCGCCTGCAGCACTACTACCAGTACCAGGTGGTGCTCAAGCCGGCGCCCGCCAACATCCTCGAGCTGTACCTCGGCTCGCTGGAGGCGCTCGGCTTCGACCTGAAGAAGAACGACGTCCGCTTCGTCGAGGACGACTGGGAGAACCCCACGCTCGGCTGCTGGGGCCTGGGCTGGGAGGTGTGGCTCAACGGCATGGAGGTGACGCAGTTCACCTACTTCCAGCAGGTCGGCGGCATCGACTGCAAGCCGATCACCGGCGAGATCACCTACGGCCTCGAGCGCCTGGCGATGTACATCCAGGGCAAGGAAAGCCTGTTCGACCTCGAGTGGACGCCTGGCGTGAGCTACCGCGACGTGTTCCACCAGAACGAGGTCGAGCAGTCGACCTACAACTTCGAGCACTCGGACGTCGAGTTCCTGCTGCACGCCTTCGGGGCGCACGAGAAGATGTCCAAGCACCTGATGGCGCACCAGCTCGCGCTGCCCGCCTACGAGCAGTTGCTCAAGGCCGGCCACACCTTCAACCTGCTCGACGCCCGCGGCGCGATCAGCGTGACCGAGCGCGCCGCCTACATCGGCCGCATCCGCAACCTCGCGCGCGCCGTGGCGCAGAGCTACCTCGAGAGCCGCGCGCGCCTCGGGTTCCCGATGGCCCCGAGGGCCTGGGCCGACGAGGTCGTCGCGCAACTGGACAAGAAGAAGGCGGCCTGAGCATGAGCGCCAACGACACCAAGAACCTCCTCGTCGAACTCGTCTGCGAGGAACTGCCTCCCAAGGCCCTGAAGAAGCTGGGCGAGTCCTTCGCCGCGACGCTGGTCGCGAGCCTGCACTCGGCCGGGCTGGTGGGCGCGAACGCGGTGGCGACGTCCTTCGCCTCGCCGCGCCGCCTGGGCGTGCACGTCCAGGGCGTGGCCGCCAAGGCCGCCGACCGCGCGCTGCAGCAGAAGCTGATGCCGGCGGCGGTCGCGTTCGACAAGGACGGCAACGCCTCGCCCGCGCTGCTGAAGAAGCTCGCGTCGCTGGGCTTCGGCGCCGAGGCCGTGCCGACGCTCAAGCGCCTGCCGGACGGCAAGGCCGAGAGCCTGTTCGTCGATTCGACCGTCGCCGGCGCGTCGCTGGCCGACGGCCTGCAGAAGGCGATCGACGAGACGCTCGCGAAGCTGCCCATCCCGAAGGTCATGAGCTACCAGCTCGCCGACGGCTGGAGCGACGTGAAGTTCGTGCGCCCGGCCCATCGCCTCGTCGCGCTGCACGGCGCGGACGTCGTGCCGGTCACGGCGCTCGGCCTGGCCGCCGACCGCGTCACCCAGGGGCATCGCTTCGAGGCCAAGGCCGCGACCATCGCCGTCCGCGACGCCGACAGCCACGCCGCCCAGCTCGCCGAGGAGGGCGCGGTCATCGCGTCCTTCGCCGAGCGCCGCGCCGAGATCGTGCGCCAGCTCGCCGACGCGGCCGCGAAGGAAGGCCTGAAGCCGATCGAGGACGAGGCGCTGCTCGACGAGGTGACCGCGCTGGTCGAGCGCCCGAACGTGCTGACCTGCCGCTTCGAGGAGGACTTCCTCGCCGTGCCGCAGGAATGCCTGATCCTCACGATGAAGGCCAACCAGAAGTACTTCCCGCTGCTGGACGCGGCCGGCAAGCTCACGAATCGCTTCCTCGTCGTCAGCAACATCCGGCCCGCGGACCCATCGGCGGTGATCCAGGGCAACGAGCGCGTCGTGCGCCCGCGACTGGCCGACGCGAAGTTCTTCTTCGACCAGGACCGCAAGCGCGCGCTCGCCGACCGCGTGCCGGGCCTGGACAAGGTCGTCTACCACGGCAAGCTCGGCAGCCAGGGCGCGCGCGTCGAGCGGGTGCGCCAGATCGCGCGTGCGATCGCGGCGGAACTCGGCGACCACGGCCTCGTGGACAAGGTCGACACCGCCGCGCGCCTCGCCAAGGCCGACCTGCTGACCGACATGGTCGGCGAGTTCCCCGAGCTGCAGGGCGTGATGGGCGGCTACTACGCGCGCCACGACAGGCTAGGCGACGAGATCGCCGACGCGATCGAGGATCACTACAAGCCGCGCTTCGCCGGCGACGCGCTGCCGCGCAACCGCACGGGCCTGGTCGTCGCGCTGGCCGACAAGCTGGAGACGCTGGTCGGTCTGTTCGGCGTCGGCCAGGTGCCCACCGGCGACAAGGATCCTTTCGCGCTGCGCCGCCACGCGCTGGGCGTGATCCGCATGCTGGTCGAGGCGGCGCTGCCGCTGGACCTCGACACGCTGCTGGCGCTGGCCGTGCCGGCGTTCGGCGCGCTGGTGGCCGATCCGCGCGAGGCGGTGGCCGCGTTCGTGTTCGATCGCCTGGCCGGATCGCTGCGCGAGCAGGGTTACTCGGCGCACGAGGTCGACGCGGTGCTGGCGCTCGCGCCGCAGCGGCTGGCCGAGGTGCCGCGCCGCCTCGAGGCCGTGCGCGCCTTCTCCGCGCTGCCCGAGGCCGAGGCGCTGGCCGCCGCGAACAAGCGCATCGCCAACATCCTGAAGAAGAGCGCCGAGCCCGTCGCGGCGAAGGCCGACCCGGCGCTGTTCGCCGAGGCCGCCGAGGGCGCGCTGTGGACCGACGTCGCGGCGGTGCGCCGTTCGGCCGACGTGCTGTTCGCGTCCGGCGACTACACGAGCAGCCTGAAGGCGCTCGCCGCGCTGCGCACGCCGGTCGACCGCTTCTTCGACGACGTGATGGTCAACGCCGACGATCCGAAGGTGCGCGCGAACCGGCTGGGCCTGCTCGCGACGCTGCACGGCGTGATGAACCGGGTCGCGGATCTTTCGCGCCTGAGTTCATGACGACTCCCCTCGTCGCGCGCGTCGCGCTCGTCGCGCCCCGAGGCGTATTCCCTTTCTGACCCGGAGTCCGCATGCAAGCTCCCAAGTTGGTCATCACCGGCCGCGACGGCATCCTCAACGTGTTCCGCAACGACCACGTGAAGGCGCCCGAGGAGTGGGAGCCGATCCCGGGGGCGCTGGAGGCCGTCGCGCGGCTGAACCACGCGGGCTGGCATGTCGTCGTGGCGACCAACCAGTCCGGCATCGGGCGCGGGATGATCGACATGACGACGATCAACGCCGTGCACCTGCACATGATGAAGCTGCTGGGCGAGAAGGGCGGGCGCATCGACGCCGTCTTCTTCTGCCCGCACGCGGCCACCGAGCAGTGCGAGTGCCGCAAGCCCGCGCCGGGGCTGATGCGCGAGATCGGCGAGCGCTATGGCGTCGACCTCGAGGACGTGCCCATGGTCTGCGACACGCTGCGCGACCTGCACGCCGCGCGCGCCGCCGGCTGCGTGCCGCACCTCGTGCGCACCGGCCGCGCGGCCGGCGTGGACGACGCGACGCTCGCGCAATGGCTGCAGGAGGTGCCCGGCACCGCCGTCCACGCCGACATGGCGGCCTTCGTGGCGCACCTGGTCGACGCCGAGCACTGATCCTCCCGGGCCGCGGCCCCGCGCGCGCGGCCCTTTCCTCACCGACGACAAGAACAACGCATGGCCAAGGCCCTCTCCATCGTCCGCTCGATCCTGTTCTTCCTGTGGATGGCGGTCACCGTCATCCCGTGGGGCACGGTGGTCGTGCTGTGCTCGCCCTTCCTCGGCGCCGACGCGATCTACACGATGTGCGTGACCTGGGTGCGGCTCGCGATCGACGGCTCGCGCTTCATCTGCGGCGTCAAGCGGCACGTGGTCGGCATGGAGAACCTGCCCGGCAAGGACGACCCGAACGCCGCGGTGATCCTCGCCTCCAAGCACCAGTCGACCTGGGAGACCTTCACGTTCCCGTCGATCATGCCCCACCCGCTCGCCTACGTGTTCAAGAAGGAGCTGCTGTACATCCCCTTCTTCGGCTGGGCGATGTCGCGGCTGGACATGATCCACATCGACCGCAGCAGGCGCACCGAGGCCTGGAACAAGGTGGCGCAGCAGGGCAAGCGGCTCAGTGCGCTGGGCAAGTGGGTGATCATGTTCCCGGAAGGCACGCGCAGCCCGCGCGGCGGCCAGGGCACCTACAAGGCGGGCGCGTCGCGCCTGGCCATCGCCATCGGCGTGCCCATCGTGCCGATCGCGGTCAACTCGGCGCGCTGCTGGCCGCGCAAGAGCTTCCTGCTGAAGCCGGGCGTGGTGACGGTGTCGATCGGCAAGCCCATCCCGTCCGTCGGACGGGAGCCCGACGAGCTGATGCGCGAGGTCGAGGCCTGGATCGAGGCCGAGATGCGCCGCCTCGACCCCGAGGCCTATGCCGGCGCGCCTGCAGGCGCCTCCGCGACCGCCTGAAGGCTGTCGCGCCGGGTGCCGGCCGGTAGAATTCGCGGCCATGGCCCGATCCGCCACGATCGACGACTCCGCGCAGATGTCCCTGTTCGATGCCTCGCCGGCGGCGGGCGAGGCGGCGGTGCCCGTCGTCGCGCCGTCAGCGCCGGTCGCCGCCGCGGACGAC
>DASVLN010000061.1:0-2149 GCA_036384855.1 Burkholderiaceae bacterium
GCAGGTGCGCACGGAGCAGGCCAACGTCGAGGTCGCGGCCGCGCAGGTCGCCACGGCGCAGGCGGCGCTCAAGGCGGCCGACATCCAGCTCGGCTACACGCACGTGCGCGCGCCGATCTCGGGGCGCGTGGCCAAGCGCTCGGTGGACGTCGGCAACGTGGTGGCGATCGGCCAGCCGCTGCTGGCCATCGTCAGCGACGACCTCTGGGTCACGGCCAACTACAAGGAGACGCAGCTCAAGAAGATGCGGCTGCACCAGCCCGTGACGATCGAGGTCGACGCGGTGCCGGGCGTGAAGTTCGCGGGCCACGTCGACAGCCTGCAGCGCGCGACCGGTGCCTACTTCAGCATGCTGCCGTCCGAGAACGCGACCGGCAACTACGTGAAGGTGACGCAGCGCGTGCCGGTGAAGATCGTCTTCGACCATCCCGAGGACCTGAAGCGCTACCCGATCGGGCCGGGCATGTCGGTCAAGCCCAGCGTCGACCTCGACGCGCGCTGAAGCCGCCCGCATGGCCTCCGCCTCGCTCCCGCGCTCGGCCGCCGGCGACCACAACCCGTGGCTGATCGCCATCGTGGTCTCGCTCGCGACCTTCATGGAGGTGCTCGACACGACGATCGCCAACGTCTCGCTGCGCCACATCGCCGGCGGCCTGGGCGCGAGCCAGGACGAGGCGACTTGGATCCTCACGAGCTACCTCATCTCCAATGCGATCATCCTGCCGGTCAGCGGCTGGCTCGCGACGCTGGTCGGGCGCAAGAAGTTCTACATGACCTGCGTCGCCCTGTTCACGGGCAGCTCGTTCATGTGCGCGCTGTCGCCCAACCTCGCGACGATGATCTTCTTCCGCGTCCTGCAGGGCCTGGGCGGCGGCGGGCTGTCGCCGACGGAGCAGTCCATCTTCGCCGACACCTTCCCGCCGGCGCAGCGCGCCAAGGCCTTCGCGTTCTACGGCGTGACCGTCATCGTGGCGCCCGCGATCGGGCCGCTGCTGGGCGGCTGGCTCACCGACAGCTTCTCCTGGCACTGGATCTTCCTGATCAACCTGCCCGTGGGCGTCGCGGCGCTGACGCTGATCTGGCTGCTGGTCGACGAGCCGCCCGCCGTCGTCGAGGACACGCGCGAGTTCCGGCGCAACTTCCAGCCCGACTGGCTGGGCTTCCTGCTCGTGGCCGCGACCTTCGGCTGCCTGCAGGTGGTGCTCGATCGCTTCCAGGAGGACGACGGCTTCGCGTCGGACAAGATCGTCGTGTTCTTCATCGTCTTCGTGTGCTCGGCGATCCTGCTGGTGTGGTGGGAGCTGCAGCACCCGCAGCCGGTGTTCGACGTGCGGCTGTTCAGGTTCGGCTCGTTCGGGGCCGCGAACATCGTGATGCTGCTGGTCGGCTTCACGCTCTTCAGCACCACGCAGCTGATCCCGCAGTTCGCGCAGAACCTGCTGCAGTACGACGCGCTGAAGGCGGGCGAGTCGCTCGCGCTGGGCGGCCTGGCGGCGGCGGTCATGATGCCGCTCGCGGGCATCGCCGCCGGCAAGCTGCCACCCAAGGTGCTCGTGGGCGCGGGGCTCCTCGCGACGGGACTCGCCCTGATCCACACGTCCTACCTCAACGGGTTGATCGGCTTCTGGGATCTCTCGCTGACGCGCGTGTACCAGAGCTGGTGCCTGCCCTTCCTCTTCGTCTCGCTGACGACCGCGGGCTACGTCGGCATCCCGCCGGATCGCAACAACGAGGCCTCGGCCATCATCAACCTCTCGCGCAACCTGGGCGGCAGCATCGGCGTGGCGGCGGCCACCACGGAGCTCGCCTGGCGCGTCCAGTTCCACCACGCCCGCATCGGCGAGCAGATCTCGACGATCGGCGCGCGCGGCCACGCGTTCGCGCAGCAGGGCCTGGCGGCGACGCAGCAGGCCGTCAACACCCAGGCGCAGATCCTGAGCTACCTGGACATCTTCTACATCTTCGGCATCGGCGCGCTGTGCGTCGTGCCGGTCGCGTTCCTTCTCAAGACGCCGCCCGCGGGAGCCGCGCATGGCCACTGATCGCATCCGCCCCGATACCCCCCCAAGGCATGTACCCGCCCGCCTGCGCGCGCCGCTGTCGGCGCTCGCGGCGGCCGCGCTGCTGGCGGGCTGCATGACCGTCGGCC
>DASVLN010000062.1:0-9699 GCA_036384855.1 Burkholderiaceae bacterium
CCGATCCCGAAGCCCATCATCGCGAGCGCGGGCAACCAGGGGTCGGTCGAGGGCGCGTCGTGCACCAGCGTCCAGGCACAGGCGAGCGCGCACACCGCGAGCGCCGCGGCCACCGGCCAGGCCGCGCGCAGGCTCGCCCGCAGGCTGGCGGCGGCGGGAAAGACGCACATCAGGAGGCCCCACCCCGCCACCGACACGATCTCGTTGAGGTGCGTGGCCGACGGCGGCAGCGACTTGCTCCAGAGGATCGGCAGCGCGACGGCGGCCAGGAACGCGACCGCCCGCGCCGCCGCGGCACGCGGGGACGGAAGCGAGGCGCCGGCGTTCGGGGGCGTCATCGGGGGTCGGTCGGGAATCCGCGGCGCGCGGCGCGAAGGCCGGCCGCCTACTTGGCGTCCGCTTCCTCGTGGTAGTCGTCGTCGATGTTGACGTTCCAGATGGCCGACTTGTCGCCGCCCCCGGCGAGGATCGCCTCGACCGCGTAGCGCGCGGACAGCATGGAGTGATCCTGGTTGTTGTAGCGATGCATGCCGTTGCGGCCGACCAGGTAGAGGTTGCGGATGCCGTCGAGCCAGCCGCGCAGCTCGTCGAAGTGCGTGTAGGCGTCACCGAAGTAGCCCGGGTACGCCTTGGGCTGGCGGATCACGATGGCGTCGAGCGCGTCGGCCTCGTCGGCCAGCTTGAGCTCGCGCATCTCGCGCAGCGCGAGCGACTTCAGCGCGTCGTCGGACAGGCCCCAGAGCTCGTCGTCGTCCCGCGCGAAGAATTCGAGCCCGACCCAGACGGTGTCCGGGTCGGCGACCATGTAGGGGCTCCAGTTGTTGAAGACCTGCAGCCGGCCGACCTTGACGCCCGCGTCCTGGATGTAGATCCAATTGTCGGCCACGAGGTTGGTCTTCGAGGGCAGCGTCTCGGCCGTGCGGCGCAACTTGCGGTACAGCAGGCCGACGGTGATGAAGTCCCGATACTCCAGCCGACCGCCGATGTCGGCGATCGCCGCGGGCACGTCCGCCTGCATCGCGAGCGTCAGGTCCTTGATCGGCATCGTCGAGACGACGTGGCCCGCCTCGACGCGCAGCACGTCGCCGCCGGCCACGCGGGCCGTCACCGCCTTGACGCGGTCGCCCTCGCGCTCGATGCCGACCACCTTCGCGTTGCGCAGGATCCGGCCGCCGCCCTGCTCGAAGCGCTGCGCCGCCACTTCCCACATCTGGCCCGGGCCGTATTTCGGGTAGAGGAAGTTCTCGATCAGCGAGGTCTGCTCGTCGCCGCCCTTCCTGCCGCCGGGCACGAGCTTCTTCAGCGCGTGGGCGACCATGTTGCCGACGTTCAGGCTCTTGACGCGCTGGGCGCCCCAGGCCGCGCTGATCTCGTTGCAGGGCACGCCCCACACCTTTTCGGTGTACGACTTGAAGAACTGCAGGTACAGCGCGCGGCCGAAGCGGTTGATGAAGAAGTCCTCGAGCGACTGCTCCGGCGCGATCGGCGACAAGTGCGAGCGCGCGTAGCTCAGCGCGAACCGGCTGCACTTGGCCACGCCCAGCTTCGTCACCATGTCGAAGCCCGGCTTGAGCGGATAGCTGAAGAACGCGCCGTTGAAATAGATGCGCGAGAGGCGGTTGCGCAGCAGCATCACCTCGCGATCGCCCTCGGTCGCGTGCACGTGCTCGGCGCCGAGCAGGCGCGACGCGCCCTGGTAGGCGAGGCGGAACTCGGCCTCCGGCGGCGCGCCCGGCGGCATCGCCACCGGCATCAGCTCGCGCCACCAGTTCATCACCCAGTCCGACTTCGAGAAGAAGCGGTGGCCGCCGATGTCGATGCGGTTGCCCTTGTGGTTGACGGTGCGCGAGATGCCGCCGATGTCGTCCGTCGCCTCCAGCACGAGGACGTCGCGCCGGCCCGCGCGCACGAGTTCGAGGCCGGCGGTCACGCCCGCGGGGCCGGCGCCGATGATGACGGTTTGCACGTTTTCCATGGAGTCGGGATCGGGTTCGCGGTCGCGCGCACGGCGCTCAGTGCAACTTGTGGCAGTCGTAGAGGCGGTAGTCGCGACGATGCACCGGATCGGTCGGCGCGTACGTCCACATCGCCGTGGCACCGAGCGACTTGCCGCTCGAGCCCGCGCGGAACACGAGCGCGTCCGGCCCGCCGGGCGTGGCGCACACCGCCTTGATGCTTTCGACGGACGGCGGGCAGCTGTCGGGATCGTCGGTATTGGCGCCCGTGAAGGCGGAGATTGTCCCGCAGATCTCGCGCGCCGCATCGATGCCCGCGAACTGGCGCTTGCGCGCCATGTAGGCCGCGGCGGTCGCACGGTTGAACAGCAGGCCGGCCCCCTGCTCGACCGAGTAGTACTCGCCTCGATGCATCAGCATCCAGGCCTCGATCAGCGATCCGTCCCAATACACCTTGGCGGACGGCGCGAGCTCACCTGCGAAGGGCAACGCGGTCTCCTCCAGTCCGTTCTCAACGTAGCGCTGCCAGTCTGAGCGCTGGTCGTAGGAGGCCATGCCAGCCGCCGCCAGGCCGACCACGGCGGCCATCGCAATGGCACGCGGCAGTCCCCTCGCGGCAAGCCCGCGCAGCACGACGAAGCCGAGCGTTGCGGCACCAAGCGTCAGCCCCACGACCACCTGCACCAGCCCGACGCCGCCGAAGCGGTCGGATGCGGCGCTAACGACGTACATCGTCGAACGGAACATGATGGCGGTGATGAGCAGAGATCCGGCCACCGATCCGATCGTCGCGAGCCTCAACACCCCCGCCGACACCGGCGTGCCGCTGTGCAGCGCCAGCAGCGCCAGCCCCGCCCAGACGATGCACAGCCAGCCCGCGCCGATGTTGCCAGTGACCGCCAGCATCGCGAACACGACCGCGCATGCCGCCCAGCGGCCGACGGCGCCGCGATCCCACAGGTTCGTCAGCAGCACGGGCAGCATCAGAAGTGCCATCAGGTGCGTCAGCCAGTGCGCGCGCCACAGTTGCAGCTGGGACAGCAGGACGTTGTGGAAGAGGTCGCTGCCGACGCCCCAGATCACGAAGCAGGTGGCGGTGCTCAGGAGCACGGCCAGGATCAGCCGCCCCATCGGCGACGGACGCATTTGCGCGCCGACGACGAGCAGGACGCCCACGTCGAAGATCATGGGACTCGTGTCGAGCCTCGTCATGTTCGCCATGAATACCTGCGGATCGGCGGTCCGCACGGCAGCGAGCCATTCGTCGTCGTAGCGGTGCCAGAGCGCGTCGAACGGCGCGATGCCGGCGGCGCCTGCCACCAGCGGCACGGCCACGAGGGTCAGCGCCCAGAACCAACGGCGATCCTCCCGCAGGAGATAGAACCACGCGGCGACCAGGCCCGGCAGGGCGATCAAGGGATGCATGACGATCGCCATCAGCATGAACGCGACGGCCGCGCCCAGCCGGTCGCGCGCAAGGAAGGCCAGCGCGAACACGACGAACGGCTCGCTCAATGACCGTGCGCTCAGGAACGGCTCGGCGAAGGCGACCATGCCGAACGCGCCGTAGACATGCGAGACGGAGGCGAGCGACAGCATCGAGCACCAGCGCAGGAATCGCGACGGCAGCGAGCGGACGAGCGACCAGCAGCCAACCAAGAACAGCACTTCGGAGATCGCGAGGACGACGATTTCGGAAGTGCCGACGCCCAGCCATCGCACGAGCGGCGCCATGAGGGGCGAGAAGATGGAGTAGCGATCCTGCGAGCCGTAGGCGAAAAAGAGATCCTTACCGATCGTGTCGGGCATCAGGCGGCTTAGCGTCTGTCCGAGGTAGAGCACGGCATCATGGCGCACGCCGCGATACGGCCGCACGACGAGCCACAGGGCGGCGATGAGCAGCAGTCCGGCCCAGGTCGGCACGCGCAACGCCGCGCGTTCGCGGTCGATGGGCATCGCGGTCGTGGCCGACGAGGTCGCGAGATCGTGGGGCTCGGCGGACGAAGTCATGGCGGAGGATTCGTCCGCGCGGATGCCGCCGGCCGTCAGGGTGGAAACGGGCGTGTTCATGCAATGCGCCCCGCGGCCAGCGCATTGCGCCGCGTGAACAACAGCATCTTGCGCACGCTGAAGTTGAACAGGAACACCACGCCGGCGGCGTCGACCTTGGCCACGACGCGGTGGAGGTGCAGCAGGTCGATCTGTAGCCAGAGCAGGCCTTCGGTCAGCAGCAATCCGGCGACGCCGACGAGCGCGAAGATCGCGAACTCCGCGCGCGCATCCCGGACGCCGCGCACGTGGAAGGCCCAGCGCACGCTCAGGCCGTACGCCACGGCAAGCCCCAGCGTGAAGCCGAGGCACGCGGACAGCGCGTAGCCTAGGCCCAGCGACAGCCCGAGTCGATAGAGCCCGAGATCGATGCCGAAGGCCAGCGCACTGGCCGCGAGATAGCGGAGAAATTCGATCATGGGATGGCCTTCGGACGTGGCGGGGAGGCGGAGAACGCGGCAGGCGGCGGCGCTGCCGCGCGTATGGCACTGCAAGCGTAGAGGTAGTAGTTCACCGGCTCGCCGCCGTCGGGCGACCGGAACGTCCACTGCGACCGCTGCGGCAGCGGATAGAGCATCTTGCTGACGATGAAGTCCGGGTGCAGGCTGCCCGCGCAGAAGGTGCGCATGCGGTCTAGAGGCACGATACAGTCCTGGAACACGTAGTCGCGGGAGGTCCAGGATTGCAGTTCGGCGCAGTGGCCGAGCCGCTGGGAGTTGTAGTCGAGGAAACTCCAGATGTCGCGGCCCGTCAGGGCCACCTGGCGAGTGAAGAGGGCCCCGGAGAATTGCGCCGGCTCTCCGAACGCGGCGCGATGGAGCAGCAGCCACACCGGCGCGACTTCATCGTCATCCCAGTAAACGCGGGCAGTGGGCGGGATGTCGGACTGAAATGGCCGTTGGGCCGGCGTCGCCGACTCAACGAAGCGAGTGAATTCATCTCGCTGATCCGTCTGCCAGATCGAGATCACCGCCAGCGCGATGGCCGCGGCGGCACAGGCGGGCCGCCAGCGCGGCGTCTGCCATGCCACGAGCAGCAGGCCAATGGTCGACACCGTCAGCATCGGCACGCGAAACGGAATCGACGCCGGGTAGGTCAGCGCAAAGCCGCGCATGTCCGCGCGCAGCTGGTACAGCGCATCCCAGCAGTGCTGCCCCACCGCCATCAGGCCCGCCAGCACCGTGGCGGCGAACGCAAGTCGAAGGACGCGGCGCTCGATCACCGCGTCACGCAGGCTTAACATGAGCCACAGCGCAATCCAGAGCAGCACGGCCCAGCCGTAGAGGCCGAGGTCATCCTGTACCACGATCCATCCCGCACAGACCGCCGCCGCGGCGACGCGCCCCACGGCGCCACGCGCCCACTGGTCGAGGACGAGGGTTGGCAGCCACAGCGCCGATAGCACCTCTCCGATCCAGATCGTCCGCCAGAATTGCAGCTGGGTCAGCAGGCGGTTGTGCTCCCAGTCCGCGATCCAGAACGACGCCGCGCAGCACAGCGGGCCCAGCACGACGGCGATGCGCGAGAGGCGCGCCAGCGGGTCCCTCCGATGCCACGTCGCCGCCCACACGATCACTGCGTAGCCGAGGATCGCAACGTAGGCGCGGGCGGACCACTCGCTGACGAAGGCGGTCGACGTGAGGAAGCCCGCCATGGTGAACCAATCGTTGTCGTAGCGTCGCAGCAAGCCGTCGAAGGGCATGACACCGGCGGCGCCGAGGGCAAGGACGAGCGCCGCAACAACTGCGCCCACCCCTATCCATCGCCGCCCCTCGGCAACGACGAGATAGACCCACAGGATCAGGGCTGTCGGGAGAGCGATCAAGGGATGTACGATGAACGCTGCAGCAAGCGACAGGGCACCCAGGGTCCAACGGCCGCGCAGCACCGCCCCAATGGCGAAAAGCGACAGCGGCTCGGCGAATGTGCGCGCAGTGACAAACGGTTCGATGGCGGAAAAGGTCTTTCCGCCGTAGTAGTGCACGACGCCCGCGACACATGCGAGCGCCAGCCAGCGGCGCAACGGCGGCCAGCGATCCACCAGCAGGTAGAGCGCACAGAACGTGGCCAGCCGGCCAATCGTAAGCGCGGCCATCTCGGCCACAGGAATGCCAAATGCGCGCACCGGCAGCGCGAACAGCCGCGAGAAGACGCTGTACTGATCCTGGGAGCCAAAGGCGAAATAGACGTCACTGCGCCACCAACTGGGATCGAGCCGAATCAAGGCCTGGCCCAGGTAGAGCACCGCATCGTGGCGAACACCGCGATAGGGCTGGTTCGCCAGCAGCAACGCGCCGACCAGCAAGGCCCCGTACCACGTCGGCACGATGAACGGCGCAACACGTACCTGCGCGGCAGGCGGCGCTTCCTGCATCGACGGGCCCGAAGGCGCGAGGACGCTCATCCCGTTACCCCAGGATGACGGAGCGCACAGATTGCAACGCTGACAAAAGGGAACGAGGTCATCGGGAAGCTTCGACCGGATCGGGGCCGCCAGACAGGTCGACGACTGCGAGATTGTCCGGATCCGGCCGGTAGGTCGGATTCAGAAAAAAAGGCGCCTTTCGGCGCCCTTTCGCGGCGGCGAATGCGCCGCCTGTCCTTGCTGGATCAAGTTCAGCCGCGGCAAGAGCCCGGCAGGTACTTGGTGTCCATGTTGCCCGGAGCGCAGGTGAAGCCACCGACTTGCTGGCCGACACCCGTCAGGGCGCCACCGGTGGCATCCGTCGGCGTCAGCGTGATCGTCGTGCTGCGGATTTCCGTCGGCACCAGGCTGTTGCTGGCGGTGAGAACGGTGATCTGGCCAGAACCGCTGGTCGTGACGGAGGCGACGTACTTGCTGCTCGCCGACGTGGTCTCGCAACCCCAGCCATTGGCGGCGGGCAGCGACGACGCGGTCTGATAGACCTCCGCGACGGTCGTACGGCACTGGCTGGCGGCCAGGATGACTTCCGAGACCTTCGCCTTGATGGTGTAGGTCTTGTAGGCCGGCAGGGCGACGGCAGCCAGGATACCGATGATCGCGACGACGATCATCAGTTCGATCAGGGTGAAACCCTTTTGAACGGTGCGCTTCATGTATGAGCTCCTTGGGAGAAAAGAGGGACGTGGCTCACTCATCATGCGAATCCCATGCCAGACCATTCCGGTTGTCGGAGCGCGCGCAATGCGTGAATTCCTGCCGCGAACTGACAAAGTGCGTCACCATGAGCCCGCTCCGCCAACCATTCCCGTCATCGGATGACAAATTTTGTCAGATCGAGACCGCTCGGGCGCACGCCGCTCAGCCGCGGCACGAGCCCGGCAGGTACTTCGCGTCCGTGCCGCTGGTACGCGCAGGTCCGCACTTGAAGCCGCCGACCTGGTTGCCCACGACGGACATCGCATTGCCCGCCGCATCCGTGGGCGTCAGCGTGATGGCCGCGCTACGGATCTCCGCGGGCGCTAGGCTCGTGCTGCGTGGTGACGGTGATCACGCCGACGCTATTGGTGTTCACCGAGCCGGCGTACTTACTGCTCGCCGTTGTGGTTTCGCAGCCCCAGGAACCGGCCGCCGGCAGCGTCGAAGCGGTCTGGTAGACCTCCGCAACAGCGCAAGGCGTCGGGCTCGCGGGGAGCTCGACCGGGAAGCTGAAGCCAGCTTGCACGCCGGTTGACGGCGAGCTGAGCGTTCCGAGCGAATTTCGTGCCGCGGCGGCGCCGCTTCAGGCCCGGAGAACTGTCGGTGTGCAGACAGTTTCGAAATATGAGGAATGCGTCACGGCGGCGCATCCACGAGGCTCAGACGTCGAAGACGTCGCCCCGGAGCAGCTCCATCAGCGGGCGCTCCTGCTTGAGCTCGCGCAGGCCGGTCATCACGGCCGCGATCTCGCCCGGCTTGATATGGGTGATGTAGATGCGCGCGTCGGCGGGTGCGCCGGCCAGCTCGGCCGCGAGCGAGCTCGGGCAATGGTGGCCGCTTGCGCTGGCGAGCGCGGACTCCGCTTCGCTGAACGCCGTCTCGACGACGACGTGCGCGACCGGGAATTGGGCGATGCGGCGCCAGAACGCCGGGTTCGGGCCGGTGTCGCCGCTGAATACCCAGGCGCCGCGGCCGGGCGTGGCCGCGTGGATGGCGTAGCCGCACGCCGGCACCGAGTGCGCCGCCGGCAGCACCTCGATGCGGCGGCCGCCGAGCACGAGGGTGTCGCCGAGCTCGAAGGGCACGAAGCGCAGCACCGGCGCCGATGCGCTGGGCAGGCGCGTGAAGTCGGGCCAGACGAAGTTGTTGAACACGTGGGCGCGCAGCACGTCCAGCGTCTGCGGCAGCGCGTGCACCTCGATCGGCGCCGCGCCGCGCGCCTGGCGGCGGCGCAGCACACTGTCCGCCAGCAACGGCACGCCCAGCACGTGATCGAGGTGCGAGTGCGTCAGCAGGATGTGGTCGATGCGCTCGAGCGCGTCGAGCGACAGGTCGCCCACGCCCGTTCCGGCGTCGATGAGGACGTCGTCGTCGAGCAGGAAGCTGGTGGTGCGGCAGTCGCGTGCGATCGACCCGGAGCAGCCGAGGACCTGGATTTTCATGCGGGCATCACGCGGTTGGCGGCGTCGAAGGGTCTTCGCAGGCGGCTGGAGGGTTGCCCGTCCGGTTCGCCAGTCGGGCGAGCTGCCGGGTTGCGAGGGCGCGCAAGGGGGGCGGCAGGGACCGCGCCTCCAGCAGCTCGGTCAGCCGCGTCGTCGCGACGGCGCGCGCCGACGGCATCGAGGCTGGCGGCGAGCTGTCGTCATGGTGCCCCCGCAGGGATTCCCGTGCAAGGCGCCAAAGGCCAAGTTGTTCATGAAAACGGGCGATTTCCGCCGCGTCGCCAGACTCCGGCAGCGGCAGCGGCACGTACAGCGTCACCAGCTGGGCGCGGCCCTTGACGGCCACCTCGTCGACCTCGATCCAGGCACAGCCGGGCAACTCGCCGGCGGCCGCGCGCGTCGCGTCGGCGACGAGCAGCGCGAGGCCGTAGTCGCGCGTGGCACTCTCCACCCGCGCGGCGAGGTTGACGCCGTCGCCGACCGCCGTGTAGCTGCGCCGCAGCGCCGAGCCGAGGTCGCCGACGCACACGACGCCGCTCGCCAGTCCCATGCACGGCGCGAGCGACGGCAGCCCGCGCGCGGCGAGCTCGGCGTTCAGGGGATCCACGGCGGCGGCCATCGCGAGCGCAGCGCGCACCGCATGCGCCGCGTGCTGCGGATCGGCCAGCGGCGCGCCCCAGAAGGCCATCACGGCGTCGCCGATGAACTTGTCGAGCGTGCCGCCGTGCGCGTGGATGATCTCGCTCATGCGCGAGAAGTACAGGTTCAGCACCTCGCGCAGGCGCTCGGGCGCGAGCGTCTCGGACATCGTGGTGAAGCCGCGGAGGTCGCAGAACAGGATCGTCAGCTCGCGGTTCTCGGCACTGCTGGCGACGTCGAGGAAGCGGTCCGGATCGCTGGCCATCGCGCGCACGCGCTCGGGCGGCAGGTAGTGGCCGAACAGGCGGGCGAGCGAGCGCCGGGAGTGCCACTCGCTCAGGTAGTTGGCGACCACCCCGCCGCCGCCCAGCAGCAGGGCGCCGGTGAGCGAGGCGGCCACGGGCAGCGCCCATCCGCGCAGGGCGAGTGCAAGCGCGTCGCCGGCCACCAGCGCCGCGAGGATGCCGGCCAGCGCGAGCACCGCGGCCGGCCC
>DASVLN010000063.1:0-3141 GCA_036384855.1 Burkholderiaceae bacterium
CGCGATGACTTCGGCAGCAAGCCCGTCACCGACGTGCGCGAGTGAGCGGCGCGCGCCCCGCGCGACGCCCGCGCGATCAGCCCTGCACGGCCACCGGCACCCGCTGCGCGAGCGCGCACATCAGCTCGTAGCCGATCGTGCCGGCCGCGCGGGCGACCTCGTCGATCGGCAGCACCGGCGGCGGCGCGTCCTGCGGCGCTCCGGCCGGGCGCGGGCCCACGCCCCAGAGCGTGACCTCGCTGCCGAGGCCGGCGTGCGGGACCGGCGTGAGGTCGACGGTGATCATGTCCATCGACACGCGGCCGACGATGCGCGTGCGCACCCCGTCCACCAGCACCGGCGTGCCCGTGCCGGCGTGGCGCGGGTAGCCGTCCGCGTAGCCGCAGGCGACGACGCCGATGCGCAACGGATCGCCCGCGGTGAACGTGCTGCCGTAACCCACGGTGTCGCCGGGCTGCAGCGCCTGCAGGCCGATCACGCGGCTGCGCAGCGTCATCGTCGGCCGCAGGTCCCAGTCGGCGATGGTGTGCTCGGGGTAGTCGGGCGAGCAGCCGTAGCTCATGACGCCCGGACGCACCCAATCGCCGCCGACGCGCGGCGCCTGCGCGAGCGGCCCGGCGCCGTGGCGCAGCGTGGCCGCGCTGTTGGCGAGCGTGCGTTCGCCCGCGAGGTCGCGCGTCGCCTCCTCGAACACCGCCAGCTGGTGCGACACGCCGCGCGGGCCGTCGGCGTCGGAGAAGTGGGTCATCAGCGAGATCTCGTCGACCTGGGGCAGCTTGTCCAGGCGGGCCCAGGCCCCGCGGAACGCGGTCGGCGTGAAGCCGAGGCGGTTCATGCCGCTGTTGAGCTTGAGGAAGACCCTGTGCGGCGTGTGGGTCTTGTGCTCGGCGAGCCAGTCGATCTGCGCGTCGCAGTGCACGGCGTGCCAGAGCCCGAGGCGCGAGCACAGCTCGAGGTCGCGCTGCTCGAAGCAGCCCTCCAGCATCAGGATCGGTCCGCGCCAGCCCAGCGCGCGCACCCGCTCGGCCTCGGCGAAATCGAGCAGCGCGAAGCCGTCGGCGCCGCGCAGGCCCTCGAACGCGCGCTCGATGCCGTGGCCGTAGGCGTTGGCCTTGACGACCGCCCACACGCGCGCGTCCGGTGCGGCGGCGCGGGCGCGGGCGACGTTGTGGGCCAGGGCTTCGGTGTGGATCAGGGCTTGGATCGGGCGCGGCATGGCGCGATTCTGCCAGCGGCGGCGCGGGCGGTCGGGGCCGCCCCGGAGCCGGGTCCGACGGCCGGCCCGCGCGTGACTTCGTGCCGACCGCCCCGGATGGGCGCGTGCTATAAAGCCGCTCGCCCTAAGGAGAGTCATTTCCAGGCGCGGGGCCGGTCGGGTGGCTCCGACGCCGAAGACGCCGAACGAATGAAACGCGGTTTCTACACCATCATGGCGGCGCAGTTCTTCAGCTCGCTCGCCGACAATGCGTTGTTCGCCGTGGCCGTGGACGCGTTGAAGAGCACGGGCGTTCCAGCGTGGCAGGTGACCGCGCTCGTGCCGATGTTCGCCCTGTTCTACGTCGTGCTCGCGCCGATCCTGGGCGAGTTCGCGGACGCGGTGCCCAAGGGCGCCGTGATGTTCTACTCGAACGCCGTCAAGGTGGCGGGTTGCCTCCTGATGCTTTTCGGAGGCCATCCGCTCATCGCCTACGCGATCGTCGGCCTGGGCGCCGCCGCCTATTCGCCGGCCAAGTACGGCATCCTGACCGAGCTGCTGCCGACGTCGCAGCTGGTCAAGGCCAATGGCTGGATCGAGGGCTTGACCATCCTGTCCATCATCGCGGGCACCTTGCTCGGGGGGCAGTTGGTCGGGCCCCGGCTCGGCTCGGTGATGCTGTCCATCCGCATCCCCCACGTCGAACTCGGCATCCACACGTTCGACCAGGCCGCCGTGGTCTGCATGGTGGTGCTCTATGCGGTCGCGGCCGTGTTCAACCTGCGCATTCCGCGGACGGGGGCCACGCTCCAGTCCATCGAAGGCAACATCGGCGAAATCGTGCGCGAGTTCAGCCAATGCAACGCGCGGCTGTGGGATGACAAGCTGGGCCAGATCTCGCTGGCGACGACGACGCTGTTCTGGGGCGTCTCGGCCAACCTGCGATACATCGTGCTGGGTTGGGCGGGCGCGGCCCTGGGCTACTCGATGACCTCGGCGACGGCGATGATCGGCGTGGTCGCGATCGGCACGGCGGTCGGCGCCGTCGTGGCGGCGTTCACCATCCGGCTGGACTCCGCGCCGCGCGTGATCCTGCTGCTGGTCGGGATGGCGGCGCTCGTGATGTGCATGGACGCGATCCATTCGGTGTGGGCGGCGGTGCCCCTGCTGGTCGTGCTGGGCCTGCTGGGCGGCTTCGTCGTCGTGCCGATGAACGCGCTGCTGCAGCACCGCGGCCACAACCTGATGGGGGCCGGCCGCTCGATCGCGGTTCAGAACTTCAACGAGCAGGCGAGCATCCTGGGCGTCGGCGCCGCCTACTCGCTGATGACGCGCCTGGGCCTGTCGGTCTACGGCGCGATCGCGGTCTTCGGTCTGTTCACGGCCGGCGTCAGCCTGCTGATCGAGCTCTGGCACCGTCGCAACCTGCGCCAGCATCCGGACGACGTCCAGGCGCTGCTCGCCATCGCCCGCAGCGACAGCCATTGAGCGCGCCCGGGGCCCGCGCGGCGCCGGTGCTGGCGCTGCTGGTCAACGCGTTCGTCTGGGGCGTCTCGTGGTGGCCGTTCCGGCGGCTGCAGGCGCTCGGGCTGCATCCGCTGTGGGCGACGACGGTGATCTACGTGCTGTGCGTCGCCGCGATCGCGGCCTGGCGGCGCAACGCGCTGCGCGAATTCGCGACGCAGCCCGCCCTGTGGCTGATCTTCCTCGCCTCGGGCACGACCAACGCCACCTTCAACTGGGCCGTCAGCATCGGCGACGTGGTGCGCGTCGTGCTGCTGTTCTACCTGATGCCGCTGTGGGCGCTGCTGCTCGCGCGGCTGCTGCTGGGCGAGCCGTTCACGCGCAGCGCGATCGTGCGGGTGGCGCTCGCGCTCGCCGGCGCGGCGCTGGTGCTGTCGCACGACGGATCGTCCGCGGCCGGGCCGCGCTCGCCCGCGCCCGGG
>DASVLN010000064.1:0-6578 GCA_036384855.1 Burkholderiaceae bacterium
CGCGGTAGGGCGCGAGCCCCGCGTCACGCTCGGCCTTGGGCAGCCGCGCGAGCCGCTTGACCTCGGCGTAGAAGCGGCCGAAGTCGTCGCCCTCGGCGTGGAACAGGCGGATGAACGCGCCGACCTGCTCGTCGTAGGCGGCCTCGGCGCCGAGCGCCGCGTTGTTGGCCTCGGCGAACCACTTGTCGTAGCCCGCGTAGCCGTGCCAGCGCTCGCGCTTCATGCGCTCGTAGTCGGCGTGCATCGCGGCGTACATCTCGGCCTTGCATGCGCGCTTGTCGGCATCGGGCAGGTCGCTGCGGTACATCGCATCGAGCCGCGCGCGCCACGCGCGCACGAGGACGTGGAAATCGCGCCGGCGCTGCTCGGTCAGCGCCTGGCGGTCGCGCACCTCCTGCGTCGCGTGGGCCTCGAGCCAGCGCTGGCCGCCTATCGTCTCGACCGCGGTGGCGAAGGACTCGTTGAAGGTGGTGTCGCCCGGCGCGTAGGCGACCTGGTGCGCGAGCTCGTGGAAGATCAGCCGCGCGACCTCGCCTTCCGGCCAGTTGACGAAGGTGTTGAGCAGCGGGTCGCCGCCGATCCAGTTCGTCCACCCGAGCGTGGAGTACGCCGGCACCGCGTAGACGTCGACGTCCAGCCCCTGCGCCCGCAGCGGCGCCGCCGCCTCGTTCGCGGCCGCGAGGTCGTAGTAGCCCCGGTAGCCCACGCAGCCCACGATCGGGAAGCACCACGTCTGCAGCTTCAGCGAGAGCTCCGGAGCCGCGACCACGTTCCACACCGCGGCGCTGCGGTGCAGGTCGGCGTACGAGCGGTAGCTGCCGTTGTCGGGCTCCTTCAGCTCCGCCGTCGCGAAGTCGCGGATGCGCTGGGTGAGCTCGAGCCGCTCGCGCAGCGGAAGCGGCAGCGCGGGGTCGGCGAGCACCTCCTTGACCGGCCGTGCCGCGGCCAGCAGGTGCAGGTGGCCCGACGCCGACTGCGACAGGTAGCCGACCGTCGAGCAGCCCGCCGTCAGGCACAGCACGCCCAGCGCCGCGGCGACCACGGCGGCGGCGCCGAGCGCGCCGGCCACGCCCCAGCGGGCCACGCGGCGTCGGGGCCAGGCGCGCATCAGTCCTTCGCCACGTCGACGAGGCAGTCGTAGAACGACGGCGCCCGGCCGATGTCCGTCAGGCCCTGGTGCGTGAGCTCGTTGACGTTGGTGCCGTCGCGGCCGAACTTGCGCCACCACACGCCCAGGCCGTGCACGACGCCGGGGCGCGCGCGCGGGCTCACGCGGGCGCTGCAACGGTACTCGCCGCGGTCGTTGAAGACCCGCACCACGTCGCCGTCGGCGATGCCGCGCAGGGCGGCGTCCTCGGCGGCGATCTCCAGCAGCGGCTCCTGCTCGATGTCGCGCAGGCTCTTGACGTTGACGAAGGTGGAGTTGAGGAAGTTGCGCGCCGGCGGCGAGATCATCGCGAGCGGGAAGCGGCGCGCGAGCTCGGGCGCGCTGCGCCTGCTCTCGTAGGGCGGCACGTAGTCCGGCACGCCGCCGAACGCCGGCACGTCGCACTGCGCGCGGCCGTCGGGCGTCGGGAAGCCGCCGTCGGCGAACGGCGCCTCGGGCAGGGGCAGGCGCGCGAAGCCGTGCGCGCGCAGCTCGTCGAAGGACACCGGCCCGGTGAAGGCCTGGCGCGCGAGCGTCTCGTCGTCGTCGCGCAGGCAGGGCTCGTCGAAACCCATGCGCGCGGCCAGCGCGCGGAAGATCGCCGCGTTCGAGCGCGCCTCGCCCCGCGGCGCGAGCGCCGGCTCGTTGACCAGCACCGAGGTGTGGCCGTAGCTGGTGTGGACGTCCCAGTGCTCCAGCTGCGTGGTCGCGGGCAGCACGTAGTCGGCGTGGTCGGCGGTGTCGGTGAGGAAGTGCTCCAGCACGACGGTGAACAGGTCCTCGCGCCGGAAGCCGGCGACCACGCGCCCGGACTGCGGCGCCACCGCCACCGGGTTGCTGTTGTAGACGACCAGCGCCTCGATGCGCGGCCCGAAGCGCCGGCCGTCCGGCAGCGCCTCGCCGCTCTCGCGCAGCAGGTCGTCGCCGATCGTGCTCATGTTGATCGTGCGCGGGTCGCGGCCGGCGAGCAGCTCGGGATGGTCGTAGCCGGCGCGCTTGACCGCCTTGAACCAGCCCGAGGACGAGAGCAGCAGGCCGCCCGCGCAGTGGCGCCACGCGCCGGTCAGGCAGGGCAGCAGCGCGATCAGGCGCACGGCGTTGCCGCCGCCGCGCACGCGCTGCATGCCGTAGTTCAGGCGGATCGCGGCCGGCCTGGTGGTGCCGTACAGGCGGGCGAAGTCACGGATCTGCTGCGCCTCCAGGCCGCATTCGACCGCCGCGCGCTCGGGCGGCCACTGCAGCGCGCGCTCGCGCATCGCCTCCCAGCCGGCGACGTGGCGGGCGAGGTAGTCGTGGTCGAGCCAGTCGTTGACGACGAGCTCGTGCATCACCGACAGCGCGAGCGCACCGTCGCTGCCGGGCAGCAGCGCGAGGTGGTGGTGGCATTTCTCGGCCGTCTCGGTGCGGCGCGGGTCGATCGCCACCAGCGTCGCGCCGGCGCGCTTGGCGGCCAGGGCGATCGGCCAGAAGTGCAGGTTCGACGCGATCGAGTTGCTGCCCCAGATCACGATCAGCTTCGATTCGGCGAAGTGCTCGACGTGCATGCCCACCTTGCCGCCGTAGGTCGCGGCGAGGGCGTCGCCGCCGGCGTTGGCGCAGATCGTGCGATCCAGGCGCGAGGCGCCCAGCTTGTGGAAGAAGCGCGCCGCCATGCCCTCGCCCTGCACCATGCCCATGGTGCCGGCATAGCTGTAGGGAACGATCGCCTCGGGATCGCGCGCCGCGATCGCCGACAGGCGGCCGGCGATGTCGTCCAGCGCCTCGTCCCAGGACACCTCGACGAACCGACCGGCGCCCTTGGGGCCGACGCGCCTGAGCGGCCTGAGCACGCGCTCGGCATGCTCCGTGCGCTCGGCGTAGCGCGAGACCTTGGTGCACAGCGCGCCGTTGGTCGGCTGGTGGTCGGGATCGCCGTGCAGGCGGATCACCTTGTCGTCCTGCACCGTGACGCGGATGGCGCAGGTGTCCGGGCAATCGTGCGGGCAGGCCGCGTGCACGGTGCGCGCGGGGGAGGCGGTCGGGGTCGGCACGTCGATCATTCCAGGATGATGTCACAGCGCCCATGCCGCACCGGGCCGCACGGGCACGCGGGGCGGCACTGTTTCACGGGCCCCGGCGGGACTAAGATGGCTCTTTGCGCCCGCCGGTTCCCGCCATGAACGTCATCGAATCCCTCCTGGCCGACGCCGCTGCGATCACCGCGCTGCGCCGCGAGATCCACTCCCATCCCGAGCTCTGCTTCGAGGAACGGCGCACCAGCGACCTCGTGGCCGCCAAGCTGACCGAGTGGGGCATCCCCATCCGGCGCGGGCTGGCGCGGACGGGGGTAGTCGGCATCGTCGAGGGCCGGCGCGGCCGCTCGGGCGGGTCGATCGGGCTGCGCGCCGACATGGACGCCCTGCCCATGTCCGAGTCCAACACCTTCGCCCACGCCAGCCGGCACGCCGGCCGCATGCACGCCTGCGGACACGACGGCCACACCGCGATGCTGCTGGCCGCGGCGCAGCACCTCGCGAAGCACCGCGACTTCGACGGCACGGTCCACCTGCTGTTCCAGCCCGCCGAGGAAGGCGGCGGCGGCGCGCGCGAGATGATCAAGGAAGGACTGTTCGACGAGTTCCCGATGGACGCCGTCTTCGGCATGCACAACTGGCCGGGCTACGGTGTCGGCCAGTTCGCGGTCTGCCCGGGCCCGTGCATGGCCTCGAGCAACGAGTTCTTCATCACGATCCGCGGCCGCGGCTCGCATGCGGCCCTGCCGCACCTGGCGATCGACCCGGTGCCGATCGCCTGCCAGATGGTGCAGGCGTTCCAGACCATCGTCACGCGCAACAAGCGGCCGACGGACACGGCCGTGATCTCGGTGACGACCATCCACACCGGCGAGGCCACCAACGTCGTGCCCGACCAGGCGGTGATCGAAGGCACGGTGCGCACCTTCACGATCCCGGTGCTCGACCTGATCGAGCAGCGCATGCGCGAGATCGCCGAGCACACGGCGGCCGCGTTCGGAGCGACGGTCGAGTTCCGCTTCCGCCGCAACTACCCGCCCACCGTCAACCATCCGGCCGAGGCCGCCTTCGTGCGCGAGGTGATGCGCGAGACGGTCGGCGCCGACAACACGCTCGAGTTCGAGCCTGCGATGACGGCCGAGGACTTCAGCTACTTCCTGCTGCACAAGCCGGGCGCGTACTTCGTGATCGGCAACGGCGACGGTCGCCACCGGCTCGCCTACAGCGGCGACGAGGCGCGTCCCGAGAACCTGGGCCCCTGCACGCTGCACAACCCGCACTACGACTTCAACGACGACCTGATCCCGCTCGGCGCGACGCTGTGGATCAACCTGGTCGACCGCTGGTTCTCGCGCACGCGCTGACGCCCGCGCGCGGCGCGCGCCAGGAGGAGGAGCCCCGATGAGCCCGGACACCGATCCGTTCGCGCCGACCTACGCCCAGGCGCGCGCGCGATTCCGTGCCGCCGCGCAGGCCGCCGGCGCGAGGTTGCAGGCGCATCCCGAACCGGGGCGCGGCGCCGGCATGGAGGTGCTGGCGATGGACGTCGCACGCCTGGGCGCCGATGACGCGGACGCGGTGCTGCTCGTCTCCAGCGGCTGCCACGGGGTGGAGGGCCACTGCGGCTCCGGCCTGCAAGTGGCGCTGCTGGGCGACGCCGCGCTGCTGGCGGATGCGCAGCGCGCAGGCGTGGCGCTCGTGCTCGTGCACGCGCTCAATCCGTGGGGCTTCTCGCATGGCCGGCGCGTGACGCAGGAGGGCGTCGACCTCAACCGCAACTTCATCGACTTCCGCCGCCCGCCCCCGCGCAACGCCGGCTACGACGAGCTCGCCGACGCGCTGCTGCCGGCCGACTGGCCACCGCCCGAAGATGCCGAGCGCCGCATCGCGGCCTACGGCGCACGCCACGGGATGGCGGCACTGCAGCAGGCGATCTCGGGCGGCCAGTACGCCCATCCGGACGGGCTGTTCCACGGCGGCACCGCGCCGACCTGGAGCCACCAGACGCTGCGCCTGGTGCTGCGCCAGCACGGCGCGCGCTGCCGCCGGCTCGGCTGGATCGACCTCCACAGCGGCCTGGGCGAGAGCGGCGTGGGCGAGCGCATCCACGCCGCACGCTCCGACGACGTCACGCGCCAGCGCGCGAAGGCCTGGTGGGGCAACCGCGTCACGTTCACGGACGACGGCTCGTCCGTCTCCTCCGACCTGCTGGGCAACGCCTGGCACGCGGCCTGCGAGGAATGCGCGCAGGCGACCTACACCGGCATCGCGCTCGAGTTCGGCACCGTGCCGCTGGTCGCGGTGCTGCAGGCGCTGCGCCTGGACCACTGGGTCGCGCGCCGGCATGACGCGCTCGACCCGAGGCGCGAGGCGGCGCGCGCCGCGATGCGCGCGGCGTTCTACACCGAGACGCCGGAATGGAAGCGCGCCGTGCTCGCCCAGGGCCGCGAGGCGACCGCCCAGGCCATCGCCGGCCTGGCCGGCCGCTGACGATGTCCTAAACTGTCCGCAAGCGGTCGCGCCCGGCCGCTGCGCGAGGCGTGCGCGGCCGGCAAGATGACGTCCATCCCAACCACGAGAAGCGCCATGCACACCGCCCTCATCATGATCGACGTCCAGCAATCGTTCCCGCAGCGCCCGTACTGGTCGCAAGCCGGCGCCGACGCGTTTCTGAAGCACGCCAACGCGCTCATCGACGGCGCGCAGGCGCGCGGCATCCCCATCGTGCGCGTGTTCCACACCGACGGCCCGCAGGTGCCGACCAACCCGTTCGCCCACGGCAGCGAGTTCGTGCGCCCCCTCGACGGCCTCGCGCCCTTCGAGGCGGCGCTGACGATCGAGAAGCATCGCCACAGCGCGCTCGTGGGCACGCCGCTCGCGCAGTGGCTCGTCGAGAACGGCATCCGCCGGCTGATCGTCGCGGGCATCCGCACCGAGCAGTGCTGCGAGACCACGACACGCCACGCGAGCGACGAAGGCTGGGAGGTCGACTTCTGCGGCGACGCGACGCTCACCTTCGACATGAAGACCCCCGCGGGCGCGACGCTCACGGCCGCCGAGATCCGCGAGCGCACCGAGACCGTCCTCGTCGACCGCTTCTGCACGCTGGTCGACGTCGAACAGGCGCTCGCCCGCGCAGCCTGACCACCCCCTTGTCCATGCCCCTGCCGATCGACGTCTTCTTCCTCGTGCTGCCCGAGACGCTGCTGCTGGACCTCGCAGGCCCGGCCGAGGCGTTCCGGCTCGCCAACCAGCATGCGCTGGGGCGCGGGCAGCCGCCCGCGTTCCGGCTGCGCTACGTCGGTGCCGAGCCGCAGGCGGTGACCTCGATCGGCATGCAGGTCGCGGGACTGGAGCCGCTGCCGGCCGAGCTGCCGGAGGGCGCATGGATCGTGCTGATGGGACGCCCCGGCCTGCGC
>DASVLN010000065.1:0-8812 GCA_036384855.1 Burkholderiaceae bacterium
TCGCGCCGCGCCGCCTGCTGGCGCGGCAGCGGCTGCGCGACGGGCACCGGCCGCGCCTGCACGGCCGCGAGGTCGAGCTCGAACACCACCGGCGCCGACGGGAGGTCGTACGACTGGCGCCAGCGCGGATGCAGCTCGCCCACGTGGCCGATCGCCTGGCCGTCGACGAGCACCTTCGCGCAACGGCCCGGATGCAGCGCCGGATGCTCGTCGGCGACGAAGCTCACCGCGCGCGGCGCCAGCAGCGCCTCGACGTCGCCCTTGACGTCGAAGAAGTCCACGTGGCGCTCGGTCACGCCCCACTGCAGCGTGTCCGCCGGGCCCCACGCCAGCCCGCCCACGCGCATCGGCTGGTCGATGCCGGCCACCGTCGCGAGCGTCGACGCGACCTGCGGTGCACGGCGGAACACGCGGCCCAGCTCGAACACCCGCACGCGCGGCGCCTTGCGCGCGAGGTTGTGGCGCAGCACCTGCACGAGGCTGCCGACCAGGCTGGAGCGCATCACCGCGAGCGGCGCGGCGATCGGGTTGAGCACCTGGATCGGGGTCGGGTTGCCCGCGAGCTCGTGCTCCCAGCGCGCCTCGACGAAGCTGAAGTTGATCGTCTCCTGGTAGTCGAGCGCGGCGATCGCGCGGCGCACCGCATGGGTCGAGCGGCTCGCCTCGGGGCGGATGCGGGCGGTCACCGGCGCGACCGGCGGCGTGTCGGGCAGGCGGCCGAAGCCGAGCACCCGCACGACCTCCTCGATCAGGTCCTCCTCGATCTGCAGGTCGAAGCGCCAGCTCGGCGGCGTCACGGTGATCGTGCCCTCGCCTTCGACGAACTGCAGGCCCAGGCGCTGCATCACGCCCGCGCACTCCGCCTGCGCGACCGGCATGCCGATCACCTTGGCGGCGCGCGCGACGCGCATCGCCACGGGCCGGCGCTCGGGCAGCCGCGAGACCACGTCGTTGACAGGGCCCGCAGCGCCGCCGCACACGTCGAGGATCAGCTGCGTGATCCGCTCGACGTGCACGGCGATGGTCTCGGCATCGACCCCGCGCTCGAAGCGGTGCCCCGCGTCGGTCGAGAAGTTGAAGCGCCGCGAGCGTCCCGCGACGGCCTGCGGCCACCAGAACGCGGCCTCGACGTAGACGCTGGTGGTCGAGTCGGAGACGGCCGAGGCCTCGCCGCCCATGATGCCGGCGAGCGACTCGGGGCCTGCGCTGTCGGCGACGACGCCGATCTTCTCGTCGAGCGTCACCGTGTTGCCGTTCAGCAGCTTGAGCGTCTCGCCCGGCTTCGCCCAGCGGATCACCAGCTCGTCATGGATCTTCGCGTGGTCGAAGATGTGCGACGGGCGGCCGAGCTCGAACATCACGTAGTTGGAGATGTCGACCAGCGGCGAGACGGAGCGCTGGCCGCAGCGTGCCAGGCGCTCGACGATCCACGCCGGCGTCGTCGCCTTCGGGTCCACGCCGTGCACGACGCGGCCCACCCAGCGGCCGCACAGGTCGGGCGCCTCGATGCGCACCGGCACGTTGTCCTGGTGCGTGACCGCGACGGGCGCGAACGACGGCGTCTTCAGCGGCGCGCCGGTCAGCGCCGACACCTCGCGCGCGATGCCCAGCACGGACAGGTTGTGCGCGAGGTTGGGCGTCAGCTTGAGCGTGAACAGCGTGTCGTCGAGCGTCAGCGCCTCGCGGACGTCGATACCCAAGGGTGTATCGCCCGGCAGCTCGAGCAGGCCGGCATGGTCCTCGGACAGCTTGAGCTCGCGCGCCGAGCACAGCATGCCGAAGCTCTCGACGCCGCGCAGCTTGCCCACGCCGATCCTGAACGGCTTGCCGTCGTCGCCGGGGGGCAGCTCGGCACCCACCATCGCCAGCGGCACGCGGATGCCCGCGCGCGCGTTCGGCGCGCCGCAGACGATCTGCAGCGGGCCGTCCGGCGAGTGCGCGCCGGCGTCGACCTTGCACACGCGCAGCTTGTCGGCGTTGGGATGCTGCACGGCCTCGACGATCTCGGCGACGACGATGCCGCCGAACGGCGGCGCCACGGGACGCATCTCCTCGACCTCGAGGCCGGCCATGGTCAGCAGCTCGGCGAGCTCGTTCGTCGTGATCGGCGGATTGCAGAATTCGCGCAGCCAGGATTCCGGGAATTGCATGGTCGGGGCTCGGGGGAGAATCGTTCGGGCGGGAGTCGTGCGGCGGGCGGCCTGGCGTCAGCGGAACTGCGACAGGAAGCGCAGGTCGCCATCGAAGAACTGGCGCAGGTCGTTGACGCCGTAGCGCAGCATGGTCAGGCGGTCCGGCCCCATGCCGAAGGCGAAGCCGATGTAGCGTTCCGGGTCGAGGCCGAAGTTGCGCACGACGTTCGGGTGCACCTGGCCGGAACCGGCGACCTCGAGCCAGCGCCCCTTCAGCGGCCCGGACGCGAACGCGATGTCGACCTCGGCCGAGGGCTCCGTGAACGGGAAGAACGACGGGCGGAAGCGGATCTCGAGGTCGTCGGTCTCGAAGAACTGGCGCAGGAAGTCCGTGAAGACGGCGCGCAGGTCCTTGAAGCTCACGTTCTCGCCGATCCACAGGCCCTCGCACTGGTGGAACATCGGCGAGTGCGTCGCGTCGCTGTCGACGCGGTAGGTGCGGCCCGGCGCGATCACGCGGATCTCGGGCATGCGCGCCGACTCCTTGTGGCGCTGGACGTGCTGCATCGCGTAGCGCACCTGCATCGGGCTCGTGTGCGTGCGCAGCACGTAGCCGCCTTCGACGTAGAAGGTGTCGTGCATCGAACGCGCCGGATGGTCCTCGGGCGTGTTGAGGGCGGTGAAGTTGTACCAGTCCTCCTCGATCTCGGGGCCGTCGGCGACGTCGAAGCCCATCGAGCCGAAGATCTGCTCGATGCGCTCGAGCGTGCGCGTGACCGGATGCAGGCCCCCGGTGCCGCGCGCGCGGCCCGGCAGCGTCACGTCCAGCGCCTCCGCCTTCAGCTGCGCCTGCAGCTCGGCGTCGGCGAGCGCCTGGCGGCGCGCCGCCAACGCGGCCTCGATGCGCTGCTTGACGACGTTGATCTCGGCGCCGCGGGTCTTCTTGTCCTCGGGCGGGAGCGCGGCCAGGCCCTTGAGCAGCTCGGTCACCCGGCCCGACTTGCCGAGGAAGCGCGCCTTCGCGTTCTCCAGGTCGGCCGGCGTGGCGGCGGCGGAGAAGTCGGCTTCGGCGGACTGGACCAGGAGATCGAGGTCGTTCATGGCGAATTCGTGAGGCGGGAAACGAGGAGGCGTTCGGTGCGGAAAAAGAAAAGGCCGGCACCCAGGGTGTCGGCCTTGTCGGCGAGACGCGGCGCGCGGCCGCATTCTCGCAGGCTGGTCCGCGGCCGGTCCCTCAGGCGCCGGCGCGGGGGATCACGTTCAAGCCAGCGAAGCCTTCACCTTGTCGACGATGCTCGTAAAGGCGGCGGGATCGTTGACGGCGAGGTCGGCCAGGACCTTGCGGTCGAGGTCGATCGCGGCCTTCTTCAGGCCGGCGATGAAGCGGCTGTACGTCACGCCGTGCGAACGCGCGGCGGCGTTGATACGGGCGATCCACAGGGCGCGGAACACGCGCTTGCGGGTACGGCGGTCGCGGTAGGCGTACTGGCCCGCCTTCATCACCGCCTGCTTGGCGACGCGATAGACGTTCTTGCGGCGGCCGCGGAAGCCCTTGGCGAGGGCGAGGATCTTCTTGTGGCGGGCGCGGGCGGTTACACCACGTTTGACGCGAGGCATGTCGGTTTCCTTTCAGTCCGTCGAAGAATCAGAGACCGGCGAACGGCAGCATCTGCGCCATGTGGCCCATGTTGGTCTCGTGCACGTTCACCGCACCACGCAGGTGGCGCTTGTTCTTCGTGGTCTTCTTCGTCAGGATGTGGCGCTTGAAGGCCTGGCCGCGCTTGACGGTACCACCCGGACGGACGCGGAACCGCTTGGCCGCGCTCTTCTTGGTCTTCATCTTGGGCATGGAATGCTCCTGTTGATGCACCCCGGACCAGGCGAGCGGCGAACGGATGCCACTGCTTGTCGGCCTGCCGGAGCTTGTTGGCGTCCCGCCGTGAAAACGCCCCGGCAGCTGCGCTGACGAGGCGTCCTTCGAAGGGAATCGCCGGCTTTCCGCCGCCGCGCGGGGCGCGGATCGGCGAAAACCCGTGATTATAGCTCAGCTCTTGCGCTTGGGAGCAAGCACCATGATCATTTGCCGGCCTTCCAGCTTGGGCATGTGCTCGACCACGGAGACGTCGGCCAGCTCGTCGCGGATGCGCTCGAGCAGGCGCATGCCGATCTCCTGGTGCGTGATCTCGCGACCGCGGAAGCGCAGCGTCACCTTGCCCTTGTCGCCGTCCTCGGCGATGAAGCGGCGCAGGTTGCGCATCTTGATGTTGTAGTCGCCCTCGTCCGTGCCCGGACGGAACTTCACTTCCTTGACCTCGATGACCTTCTGCTTGGACTTCGCGTCCGCGGCCTTCTTCTGCTCGAGGTACTTGAACTTGCCGTAGTCCATCAGCCGGCAGACCGGCGGGTCCGCCTGGGCCGCGATCTCGACCAGGTCCACGTCGTACTCGCCGGACAGGCGCAGCGCCTCCTGGAGACTCACGACGCCGAGCGGTTCGTTCTCAGGTCCGTTCAGCCGCACCATGGGCGCGGTGATTTCACGATTGAGCCGGTGCTTGCGCTCGACATTGGGCATCCGACGGTCAGCGAAGGTAGCGATGGTTCGATTCCTAAATGCGAATCCCGGGCAAGAGCGGGACGCTTGAAGCAAGGGGTGGTGGACGTTCCGGCTGGACCGCCGGCCGGCGCGGGAGGCAATTGCGACTCCCGCTCCGGCTCGGTTTCGTCAGACCTTGGCAGCGATGTCCTCGGCGAGCTTCCGCTGGAAGTCTGCAAGAGGCATCACGCCGAGATCCCGGTTGCCCCGGGCGCGCACCGCGACGGCCCCGCTTGCCTTTTCCTTGTCGCCGACGACGAGGATGAACGGAACCTTCTGCAACGAATGCTCCCGGATTTTATAGGTGATCTTTTCGTTGCGCAAATCGGCCTCGGCCCGAATCCCCTGCTGGCGGAGCGAGTTCACCACGTCGCGGACATAGTCGGCCTGCCCCTCCGTGATGCAGGCGACCACCACCTGGACGGGCGCGAGCCAGGCCGGCAGCGCGCCGGCGTGCTGCTCGATCAGGATGCCGATGAAGCGCTCCAGGCTGCCGACGATCGCGCGGTGGAGCATGACCGGCGTCTGGCGCTCGCCGCTTTCCGCCACGTACTCGGCCCCGAGGCGCTGCGCCATGAAGAAGTCGACCTGCATCGTGCCGCACTGCCACTGCCGGCCGAGCGCGTCCTTGAGCGTGTACTCGATCTTCGGCCCGTAGAACGCGCCGTCGCCCGGGGCGATCACGACCTCGACGCCGGTCGCCTCCAGGCTCTTGATGAGCGCGTTCTCGGCCTTGTCCCAGGCCTCGTCCGAGCCGATGCGCGCGGCCGGGCGCGTCGCGACCTTGTAGATGATGTCGGTGAAGCCGAAGTCCTTGTAGACCTTCTGCAGCAGCGCCGTGTAGGCCAGGCATTCGGGCAGGATCTGGTCTTCCGTGCAGAAGATGTGGCCGTCGTCCTGCGTGAAGCCGCGCACGCGCATGATGCCGTGCAGGCCGCCGCTGGGCTCGTTGCGATGGCAGTTGCCGAACTCGCCGAAGCGCAGCGGCAGGTCGCGGTAGCTCTTGATGCCCTGCTTGAAGATCAGGATGTGGCCCGGGCAGTTCATCGGCTTGAGCGCGTATTCCCGCTTCTCGCTCTCGGTCGTGAACATCGCGTCCTTGTACTTGTCCCAGTGGCCGCTGAGCTCCCACAGGGACTTGTCGATCACCTGCGGGCCCTTGACCTCCTGGTAGCCGTTGTCGCGGTACACCTGGCGCATGTACTGCTCGACGCCCTGCCACACGGCCCAGCCCTTCGGATGCCAGAACACCATGCCCGGCGCGTGGTCGTCGATGTGGAACAGGTCGAGCTCGCGGCCGAGCTTGCGGTGGTCGCGCTTCTCGGCCTCCTCGAGCATGAACAGGTACTGCTGCAGCTCCTCCTTGGTCGCCCAGGCCGTTCCGTAGACGCGCTGCAGCATCTCGTTGCGGTGGTCGCCCCGCCAGTAGGCGCCGGCCACCTTCATGAGCTTGAAGTGCTTGAGCTTGCCCGTGCTCGGCACGTGCGGGCCGCGGCAGAGGTCCTCGAAGGCGCCCTCGCGGTAGAGCGAGACGTCCTCGCCCGCCGGGATGGAGCCGATGATCTCGGCCTTGTACGCCTCGCCGATGCCCTTGAAGTAGGCGACGGCCTCGTCGCGCGGCAGCACGCGCCGGGTGACCTTCTCGTCCTTCTTCGCGAGCTCGCCCATCTTCTTCTCGATCGCCTCGAGGTCCTCGGGCGTGAAGGGGCGCTTGTACGAGAAGTCGTAGTAGAAGCCGTTCTCGATGACCGGCCCGATCGTCACTTGGGCCTCGGGGAACAGCTCCTTGACCGCGTACGCAAGCAGGTGCGCGGTCGAGTGGCGGATCATGTCCAGCCCGTCGGGATCCTTGTCCGTGACGATGGCGAGCGACTCGTCCTGCTCGATGAGGTAGCTGGTGTCGACCAGCTTCGTGTGGCCAGGCTTGCCGACACGCCCCCCGAGCGCGGCCTTGGCGAGGCCGGCGCCGATCGAGGCGGCGACGTCTGCGACGGTCACCGGCTGCGCGAACTCGCGCTTGGAACCGTCGGGCAGTTGGATAGCGATCATCGGGAAAGTCTCCGGGCAACAAAAAAGCGCGGACCTCACGGCCGCGCTTCTTCAGGGAAAGGGAAAAGTCGTCTTCGACGCGTCAGCACGCCACGGCCGGGCGCACTCCGCGGGGAGTGTCGAGCGAGAGCGTAGTTCGCGGTGTCATAACCCGTTGCGCCTTTCTCGTTCTTGCCGTGTGGTGGATGGAGGGGTGGATCCAGCGGATTCTAGCGGACGCGCGCGCCGCCGCCTTCAGGGGAGAGGAAGCGCCTCGATCGAGGTCCGGCGCGACAGGATGTCGAACTCCTCCGCCAGCCGCGCGCCCTCCGCGGTGGCGCGGCGCCAGGCGGCCATGCGCGAGGAGTGGTCGTCGCCATGGGCCTTGAAGTCGCCGCGGTCGGGGATCTTGCCGGCCGGCAGGGTCGCGACCCACTCGGGCGACGGCGCGAGCACCACGACGTTGGACAGGCGCGCGCTCGCGCGGTGGCGGCGGCGCAGCGGCTTGTCGAGCCAGCCGGGCACCAGCGTCGGCTGGAAGTGCGGGTACAGCACGAGCGCCGGCTCGTCGCCCGCGGGCGCGTCCGCGGCGGCGTAGTCCAGGTGCAGGTGGTAGTCGGTGATGCCGCCGTCCCAGTACGGGCCGGGCGGCGCGCCCGCGATGCCCTGCACGGCCTCGAGCCAGAACGGGATCGAGCAGCTCGCGAGGATGCTCTCGCGCAGGTTGGCCGCGTCGAGCGCGACGTGGCGCGTGCGGTAGTCGTGCACCGGCACGGGCATCGGGTCGCGCGGGTCGGAGAAGACGACGCGCTCCAGCAGGCTGCCCATCGCGCGCCGCGAGACGGCGTTGGCCGCGAAGGCCGCGAGGTAGCCCAGCGGCGTCCGCAGGCGGCCGTCGCGTGCGAGCGCCCGCACGCCGCGACTCGTGAAGACGTGCAGCCGCAGGCGCGGATGCGCGAGCACCCGCGCCTCGTTGCCGCCGAAGCGCTCGGCCAGCTTGGCGGCGAAGAGCTCGCTGACGTGGCGCGCCTTGGGCGGCTTGCCGGGCTCGTGCTCGTAGACCTGGTCGATGTAGTCGCGCGCCATCGTCGCGAGCGCGGCGTCCGGATCGGGCAGGCAGGCGGTGGCCAGGCGCCAGGCGCCGATCGAGGCGCCCAGCAGGTGCACCGGCTGCGCGCCGCGCGGCAACCAGTGGCCGAACAGGAAGCGGTCGAGCCCGTTGAGCACGAGCCCCTTGGGGCCGCCCGCCGCGCCCGGGATCGTGCGCACGTCGCCCGGCTGCAGCCCGCGTTCGCGCAGGCGCGCGCGCGCCGCCGGCCCGGCGAAGACCTGCAGCGCCGCCATCAGCCGCGCACGGCCGGCGACGCGACGACGTTCGCGGACGCCGCGCTCACTGCTCGGTCGTCGCGATCACGCCGCACGCGATGCGGCCGCCGGAGTTGCCGGTCGGCTGCGTCGCGTAGTCGTCGGGGCCCGCGTGCAGGATGACGGCGCGGCCGACGTAGCCGTCGGTGCCGCCCAGCGCGACGCCGTTGAGCGTGAACTTGGCGTCGACCTTGCCGCTCGGGTCGGCGAGCAGGCTGGGCATGTCGCCCAGGTGGTGGGGGCCGGTCTGCGGGCCGTGCGGCTGGTGGGTCGGATTGAAATGGCCGCCGGCGCTCATGAAGTCGGGGCTGGCGCAGTTGCCGGTCTCGTGGACGTGGATGCCGTGCACCGAGCCCGGCACGAGGCCGCTCGCCTGCACGTGCACGTCGACCGCGTTGCCGCTGGCCGAGAAGGTCACGATGCCGGTGGCCGTGCCGCCGGCCGCGGGCGAGAGCGTCGCGACCGCGCTGCGCGTGCGGCTGAAGATGCTCTCGGTGACCTTGGCCGGCTCCGCCGTCGCGGCCGCCGGGGTCGCCGGCTTGTGGGCGCAGGCCGAGAGCAGGCCCGCCGAGACGACGAGCGTCGGAACGAGGACGAGAGGGGACGCGAAACGGCGCATGGTCGGGCCTTCCTGGATGGCGATGGGTCGAGCGAACGCAACGATAGCGCAAACGGACGACCGCGGCCGAGCAGG